>NZ_JBOZWP010000023.1:0-88004 GCF_050865035.1 Shewanella sp. GXUN23E
GTCATTAACGCAGGAGCGGTTAATGACCTTGTCTCAAGCGCATTGAACGCCCGCTGAAACAGATCAACTATTAAATGAAATTGGTATAACAAGTTGATTTAATTCGTTGATTTAAAATCATTAATTAAAAAATAAACCTGATCTACTGGACTTGCACTTTGAGAGGCAGAGTTGAATTACTGCATTGAACAGCGGCGGATTTTCAGACGAGATCCAGATGTTTGGGCCGTTTTATCCCATAACGTTTTTCAATCGCCATAGTCACCAGCTCAGACCATTCTTTTGACCCGGACTGCAACGTCGCTACAGGTGCTGCAACGCCGCCGGCGGTAGAATCTGCAGCCGAATCATTACTGCCGGAGTTAATCGCATCCGGCGGCGCAATCGTCACCGCAGTATCGGTTGTCTGAGTTCTGGTTATATTTCCCTGCTCATCAAGCTGGTTGCCTATCTGAGCTGACTGAGGTTCAAATTTAGCTGTACCTTCAATCAGTTGAGCAGCCTCTGCCAGAGTCTGCTGGGTATCCAGATCAGCAATGGCCTGCTGACGCTCCTGAGCCAATTGCTGTTTGGCGACATTGATTTTTTTCAACGCCTCGGTTGCTACCCGAATGTCTGCAATTGAAGGGTCAACCGGTGCCATCGCCGCAGCGTAAACCTTTTGCATTTTAATCAGGGTCGCCTGAGGATCATCAGGCACCTCGGAAATATCAATCTGCACTTCACCATCGACGGCGTATTTTTTACCGTCACTGCCGGTTTCATAGCGATAGCTTGGACTTTGCGCATAATGCCCACCGACAGTCACATGAGCCTGTTCATGGGACGTGACCTCCATATGCCTTTGTTGCAACTGCACCAACTCCTGCTCAGCGACGCCCATGTCGATAACCGAATGATTGCTTTCTTCGGAAGCCTTGTCCTCTTCCTTCGGTTCAGCCTTCTGTAGCGGTACCGCTGCGGCCTGTCCGGCTTGCGCCGCGCTGTCATCCCGGACCTCAGGAGCAATTGCCCTTTGCTGCTGACGGTCAGCGGTTTTGTCGTTAAATGCGGTATTCAACTCATCTGAATGTGATGAACTGTCTCCTGCCATTCCGGCGGGAGACGATATCAAATCAGACAGCGATGGATTTGCCATCCCGGATGATTGACCCAGAGGCAAATAATGGATGCTGACATCATCAATACTTTGGGATGCCAACGAC
Organism: Shewanella sp. GXUN23E; assembly: GCF_050865035.1. NCBI lineage: Bacteria > Pseudomonadati > Pseudomonadota > Gammaproteobacteria > Alteromonadales > Shewanellaceae > Shewanella > Shewanella sp. GXUN23E. The sequence continues at coordinate 1,206 of NZ_JBOZWP010000023.1, forward strand.
GGAGAGAATTGCCCACTGATATCGGTTTGCGATGACAACCGGACGCCCGCTGGCACATAGCTTTGTTGACTGGCAGAGGATTTGGCAATTTGCCCGGCTCGGATCCCTGAAATACTTGATGCACCCGCACCCAATCGATAGCTGCCCTGCATGACAGCAACATCAGAAGACCCCGACACCCCGGCTGATGTCGTCGAAGTGGCAGATGACGAACCTGACGCAGGCGTGACAGATGAAACTGGGCTTACGGAGCGCGATGCGCTGCCTGCCCGATTAACCGACGTAATAGCCCCTGCGTATCCCTTGACCGCCGGGATTAAGGATACGTCAGTCATACATCACACCTTGATATCGATCAGAGTACCTAAGGTTTCCGAGGCTTCTTCGACGACCTTAGCAGAAGCTTCACCCTGATTTTCAGCCGCTTTGGCAGCCACCAATGCCTGGGTATTATCCTGCTCCGCCCGCTGCGACTCTTTACCTGCTTCGACAGCCTGTTTATTGGCATCAGGCTTGGCGACATCGGTTGTTGCCTGGGTTATCCCTGACTGGGCACTCTGAATGCCGGCTAATCCGGAAGACATAGCTGAATTAATCTGCATAACACTCTCCTGTGATGTGTCACTGTCCTAAGTATCGTCCACACCCAGCTGAAGATACAGGTTGCTTATGGGTTTTTACAGATCTATTGGTTATCAAACGTACAATGTTAAACCCTGTGGTAATGAAAGCGCTGACAGCCACACCCAACAGGTTACGCCACACAGAAATACCTTCCCGTCCCTTCTTCCGGGGGGGAAATCATGGTTCAGTTGTCGGTGGCAGCGTGTTCATTCAGCGAAAATGCCCGTCAATATTGGCGTCGATAGCCTGTTTGACCTCATCTTCACCACAAAAATCGGATAGCCGGGCAGTTTAGGATAAGTGTTGTGCAGGTCGCCGGGTTTACCACCCGACAGCAGGTATCGACAATCCGGACAATTCGATTGAGGTCAAATTGATGTTCCAGTATGGCAACCCTGGTGACATCAAACTCACCGCCGCCCGCGAGTATATCCATCTCACCATCCATTTCGTTCAGGCTGCGTGCGGCGGTATGCTCATTGGCACCGCGCTAAGCCCCCCCCGGATGGCACGGTTCTGCTGGTTTCGTAACGTCTGCACGCCAAACAAAGGCCGATGCAGTTGCTCTGTCAATATTATTAAGTAGATATCAACCGGGATATGCCCCGGTTAACGGTCACCGGGTGACGCCTCAGGTTGGCAGGTTCGGCGTTAAGCCGCCAAAATCGACCGGGACAGGTGCACCGGCAAGCACAGCGACAGGGGGAAATGCGATATCAGCGTCAGGAGACGGGAGACGGGGGCACAATGCGGCAATCGAGCGCATCACACCAGAGAAAAAGGCCATCAGGCTTTATTGCCTTCAGTCCTGCGTCCTTTCATAGTATGTCCATCCCTGTTTGTGTCAATCAGTGCACATCACGGTAACCGACAGTTTAAGTAGCATAGCGACAGGAAAGTTCCGCAGCCACAGGCCTGCCTTAACCCAAAACAAAAAAGTGTACACGTGTTCGCCAAGTGATTGAGCCCCAAAGTGCATACTGTTACACTGGCCTCATTTGCAGCCTTCAGGGACTTGGATATGTCAGGCGACGCCCTTTATCACGCCAAGGTCAATAACAATAAAAACACCATGTTATCCAACTATTCCAAAAACGAAGAATGGGCCAACGCCATCAGTCATGGACTTGGTGTACTGCTGGGTATAGCCGGGTTGGCGGCCTGTATTATCAAAGGCCGGGATACACTGACAAGCGTACAGATGTTAGGTGTAATCCTGTATAACGCCAGTATCATTCTGCTGTTTCTGTGCTCGACTTTATACCACAGCATTCATCTGCCGCGATGGAAATCCCGACTCAAACTGGCGGATCACTGTGCGATTTATCTGCTGATTGCTGGCACCTATACGCCGCTGATGTTGATCAGCCTGCAAACCGTGCAGGCTGATATGGTGCTGGCCGCTATCTGGATACTGGCGCTCGCCGGGATCGTGTTCAAGGTGATGTTCCTGCACAGATTCAAAGGGCTCAGTGTCGCGATCTATCTGCTGATGGGATGGTTATGCGTGACGGTCATGTCACAGCTCACAGCCAATCTGACATCGTCCGGATTCGACCTGCTGCTGGCTGGCGGCCTGTTCTACAGCGTCGGGGTGATCTTTTATGTGGTGAAAGCCATCCCTTTCAACCACGCTATCTGGCACTTGTTCGTCCTGATGGGCGCCTTCAGCCACTGGCTGTGTATCTATCTTACTGTGCTGCCGGCCAATGGATAATCCGCTGACACACCTGGGTCAACAGATGTTCATCGTGGGAGATCACCAGCATGCCAAGATTACGCTCGCGGGCAATACCCTGCAGCGAGCGCCAGATTTTCTGTTGGGTCAATACATCCAGCTGAGCCGTCACTTCGTCACACAGGACATAACGGGTATCCGGATTCAGAGCACGCAGCAGGTTGATTCGCTGTAACTGTCCACCGGACAGTGTACCGGGGCGACGGCTCAACCAGCCAGGTTCGATTTCCAGCTGGCTCACCAGCTCGCCCATCTCCCTTCCATGCCAGGCTTCATCAAGACTTTCAGCCAGTGTCAGGCGCGGATTGAACGCCAGCTCGCCCTGTTGGATCACCCATTGCACCGGGTTGTTACCGCCTTTGCTCTGCTTTGCTGTCATGACCTCGCCGGATGCCACGCAGGTCATACCGGCAAGCACAGATGCCAGCGTGGACTTCCCTACACCACTGGGACCTCTGAGTCCGCAGATATCGCCGCCTCTGAGTTCAAGATCAGGCAACACTATACGGCTTCGCCCCCGTTTGACGACAACCTTATGCAACCTCAGCATGCGCCCGCTCCCAATGTTCCGGCAGCGCCTGCCACAACGCACTGCTGTAATGACTGCCCTGTCCCCGCTGCAGTTGCTCCGGGGTGAGCGTTTCCACCAGACAGCCGTTGTCCAGTACCAGCAGCCTGTCGGCGACCCTGCACAGTTTTCTCAGGTTATGACTGATCACCAGTACGCCGATCCCTTTATCAGCCTGCTGCCGAAGCATCTGGTACAGCTCAATACTGGCGCTTGGGTCAAGACCGCAGCAGGGCTCATCGGCCACCAGAAAGTCCCGTCCCTGCACACAGGCCTGTGCCAGTAACGCCCGTTTGGTCATGCCACCGGACAACTCATGGGGATACAGTTTGCCCATATGGCTGATGACCTGCTCAGCCTGTTGCAGACTCTGGCCGCTGCCCAAGCGCCGTTTCAGGTGCTGCAGCACGGTACGCAAAGGGTCCAGCGCCGCGCCCGACTGGGGCGCCAGCGCAATGCCGTTGCCGGATACATGCACCTTGCCACCCAACCGATATCCCCGGGGCACAGCACCAAGCAGCGCATTACCCAGTACCGATTTACCGCTGCCACTGGCGCCGATAAGGCCCACCAGTTCACCGGGTTGCAGCACAAAACTTAAAGGTGAAATCAACATCTCGCCCGCAGGACTGCTGACGCTGAGCGAATCCACCAGCAGTCCGCCAAAGGTTTTGATTAAGTGTTCAGCCACCCTTATTCACCTCCATTTCTGACGGTCTGACTCGCCTTGCCGGCAAGCCAGGACAGCAACAGCACCAACAAAATTAAACTCATTCCCGGGAACAACCCCAGCCACCATTGTCCGGACAGCAGGTAATTGCTGGACTGTGACAACAGCCCGCCAATGGATGGCGTCAACGGATCCAGACCGAATCCGAGAAACGTCAGACCGGCCATATGTACCAGAGCATGGGGCAACAGCAACAAGGTGCCCACCAGCCACTGCGGCAATACAAATGGCAACAGGTGACGGGTCAGCACCCTGTGATAAGGCTGACCAAACTGGCGCGCCAGTTTGTAAAACGGCATACGGGTAATGGCCAGCATTTCAAATCTCAATAATCGGGTCAGTCTCGGCCAGTGACTCAGCGCCACCGCCGCAATCAACCCCAGCTCGTTGCCTCCCAGCGCCAGCGACAGCAGGATCAGCAACAGCAGATGCGGGATGGACATAAACACATCGACCAGCAGATCCACCAACCAGCGACAGGCAGGATGCAGCATGGCAACAAATGCCAGCAACAGTGACAGCACGCCGCTGAGCAATACCGCAGTCCCGCCTATCCAGATACTGACCCACAATGCCTTCATGGTCCGGCCAAGCATATCCCTTCCCAGCCAGTCGGTGCCAAAGGGATGCGACAGAGAAGGCGGCAGATTGCGGGCCAGCAAATTGATTTCAATGCTGCCGGACGGCCACAGCCAGGCCAGCAGGATAAGCGAAAACAACACACCGAATGCCATCAGGGTGGCAGGTGCGCGGCGGCGTTGATTCCCCGGATTGAACAACAGCGACAGCATCAGTGTTCCCCTCCGGTCATCAGTTCCCCGGCCAGCAGATTCGCCAGCACATTACCGGCGAAAATAATCAACGCCGAGATCATGGTGCCGGCCATCAACAGCGCAGTGTCCTGTGCCAGTGCAGCGTTCACCAGTGCCTGCCCCATCCCGGGAAATGCAAACAGGGTTTCGGCCAGCACAGAGCCTCCAAACAGTTCCGCCAACGATGCCAGCTGCAGCACCAGCGCCGGCACCATGGAGTTTTTCAGCACATGAAAGCTGATGATCCCGGCGCGACTCTCGCCGTGCATGCGGGCATAAGCAACAAACTCGCTGCCCAGCACATCCAGCACCTTTTCACGGGTATGCAGGATCACCGGCGACATATGCACCAGCATCAGGGTCAACACAGGCAACAACAGATGAGTCAGCTTGCTGTACAGCGGCTGTTCGCTGAAATCCAGACCGGGCGGCGCAGCGCAGCATACCGGCAACCAATGCAGCGCGACCGCAAACAAGCTGATGAACAACATCCCCAGCCAGAATGGCGGAATAGCCGATAATCCCCAGGCGCAGCGGCGAATGGTTTTATCCAGCCAGGAGTCCTGCCTGAGCGCCGCCACCAGCCCCAAAAGATAGCCCAGCACCAGACTGCCCGACCAGGCCAGCGCCATCAGCAGCAGCGACAACGGCAGACGCTGCTCTATCACTTCAGCCACCGGCTGGCGGAACAGGGTTGAGTAACCCAGCTCGCCGTGCACCGCGGCCACCAGCCATTGCCACAGCCGCTCTCCGGCAGGCATATGCAGGCCCAGCTCGCGGACCAGATTGGCCTGCTGCTCAGCCGACACCCCGAACACATTGCCCCCCAGATAGACATTCAGGGGGTCCATGGGAGACAGGGTCAGCAATCCCCATACCAGCAACAACACCAAGACCAGCTGTATCAGTAAACGAAACGCAGATAACACGGTGGCTTTCAGGCTCACTATCATTCGCAGGTCCAGCGCCAGTCAGTAATATTGTTCAACACCGGCCAACCGTGGCCATGGGGCTCAATGCCGGGCTTACCCAAATCCAGACAGGCCCGGGCCGCATACAGGTGGGTCAGATTGACCAGCCAGGTCCAGGGCTCATCCTGAGCGATTTGCTGTTGAGCATCCTGCCAGTACGGTAACGACGACTCCCAGGAGTCGGCGGTTCTGGCTTTATCCAGCAGAGAATCCACCAGAGGATTGGCATAATAACCTGAGTTGTAATATTCCTGTCCGCCATAACGACTGTGGTGAGTGAAGTACACCTCACTGGCGCTGTGACTGCCAAATCCCATTAATACCGGATTTTTATGCATCACTTTGGCGATCTGCTCCCAGCTGCCGCCTTTGGGCTTAAGCACGATTCCCAATGGCCGCACCATTTGCGCCACCGCCAGCGATAGCTGTTCACGGGTACTGTCCCCGGCAGCATACAGCAGTGTCATTTCCGCCCGCACCGGCCCGTCAGCGGTCTGCTTAACCCGCACCCCATCGTCCATCAGCCAACCGCTGTCGGTCAGCAGACGATCGGCCCGGGCAAGGCGTTCTGTAGCACTGCCTGTCTCAGGACTGATGTGGATCCCCCAGGGCAGTCCATCCGCAATGGAATAGGCCGGCCGGCCATAGCCTTCGAGTAAACCTTTAACCAGCAAGTCCCGATCAATCACCAGACTTACCGCTTCCCGCACGGCTTTATCACTGCTGACATTGTTGCCGGCTCCGGCCAATTGACCTTCCGCAATATAAGGCCAGACTATGCCGCGGTTATCGACACTGGCGACCTGCCACAGCCGAAAACCACCGGGAATGTGAGTGGCATATCTGGGCACCACCGATGCCATATCCAACTGACCGGCGGCCAGCTGAGCAAAACGGCTGTCATCATTGCCAAACAGCAGTACCAGCTGTTCAAACGCTGCCGGTTTGCCTTCATAGAAAGGATTCCGTTTGGCCAGCAGTTGCTGCCCCCGATCCCAGCGCACCAATTTATAGGGGCCGGAGCCGACCGGATGAGCCCCATAACCTGGACCATAACTGTCACTGGGTACGATGCCCAGCGTGGTCAGTGGTTCAATAAAGTGCATATCGGGGCGTTTAAGATGAAAAACCAGATTCAGATCGTCAGTCATGCTGACGCTGTCCAGCATAGTGAGATCCTGGGCAGAGGCCGAAGTCATCGCCCGTTCGAAGGTAAATTTGACGTCCCGGGCATCAAGCACCGAGCCGTCGGAAAACTGCAGATGGGGTTTGAGGGTAATATGCCAGCTCAGACCATCGTCTGACGTTTGCCACTGCGCCGCCAGACCGGGCGCCAGCGATAAATCGGGGGTTTTCGCAATGAGGCTGGACTGAAACAATGGGTTATTGTACTTTCCCCAGCCATGCAGTGGATCGAATCCGGACTCTGGTTCAGCGCCCAGCGCCAGGGTAAGCGTGTCAGGAATGGGTTGTGCTTCCCCCCCGCTACAGATAAGCATCAGACCCAGTGCCACTGGATTTAACCACTTCATTGCTACCTCTGTATGAGTATTACCAATTTCAGATGCGTAATACTGCCGTACATTTATGCACAACTCACTGTTTTAAGTATTAAAAATTAGTAATACGCGACATACGTCACATAATCACCCTTATAAAACAGGGTTAAATTGCGCATTCTATTTACATTCGTTTCAGTGATTTCTGCCAATACCCATGAATGACACCATCCGTTTCACTGTTTCACTGCCCAAATACCTGCTGGATGAGATTGACTCTGATCTGCAAAACCGCGGTTACCACAACCGTTCCGAGTATATCCGGGATCTCGTCAGAGAGCGCGCTATCAGTAATCAGTGGCAACAGCAAGACAGCGAAGTGACCGGTGTGGTGACGCTGGTATATGACCATCATCAGCGTGGTCTTGCACAAAAGCTCATTGAAATTCAACACGATGCATTAATTCACGTGCTTTGCAGTACTCATGTTCATATCGATCATTTTCACTGCCTGGAAACCATCATTCTCAAAGGCCATGCTGCGCAACTGCAACACTTGGTGAACAGCCTTGGCGCCCTGAAGGGAGTCAAGCTGGCACGGCTGACAGAAACCGGAACAGTCTGAGTTGAGGCACGAACGTTACCTCTTCGTCAGCACACCATTGCGCAGGCGTGACCAATTTGAGATGCAAATGCAAACAAACATGCTCACACCTGCCTATCAAACAGCGCACTTCACACATCTTCGCTTTGCCGTGATCTTTATCACCTTAATTTTGTTAAGGATATTTTAGACTTTGCTGGCTTACGTGGAATGCTGTTTTTGGCTGTACTTAGTATCGGAAACAACAAAAGGTTAACCCATGGATACACATGCTGCTCTCTATGAGCAGGGCAAACAACGATTGGAAGCGCTGCGCAAACTGCCGGCACGCCAAACGGTTTCCCTGCAACAGAAACTGGAAGAACATGGCATTACCCGCCGTGATTTTATGAAGTGGAGTGCGGCCACCGCCGCCATGCTGGCGCTGCCACTGCCCTTCAGCAACCTGGTGGCGGAAGCTGCCGAACTGGCCGATCGCGTGCCATTAATCTGGTTGAACCTGGCTGAATGTACCGGTTGCAGTGAGTCCCTGCTGCGGGCGACTACGCCGGATGTCTCGACCCTGATCTTCGACTATATCTCGCTGGAATATCAGGAAGTGCTGATGGCCGCCGCCGGTATGCAGGCCGAGCAAAACCTGGATCACGCCATGGAAACTTACCGTGGCCGTTATCTGCTGGCCGTTGAAGGCGCAGTGCCAACCGCCAATAACGGTTCGTTCCTGACCATTGGCCCCCATGCCACCACAGGCGTTGAACTGATCAAGAAAGCCGCTGATGGCGCCGCGGCCATTATTGCCGTAGGTACCTGCTCTTCATTCGGTGGTGTGCAGGCAGCTGCGCCCAATCCAACCGGTGCCAAAGGTATCCATGCCGTTATCGACAAACCGGTGATCAACTTAGGTGGCTGTCCGCCAAGTGAAGTCAATATCACCGGCACACTGATGTACTACATCATGTTTGGCCGCCTGCCAGCACTGGACATGTTCAACCGTCCAAAATGGGCTTACGGGGCGCGGGTTCACGATAACTGTGAGCGCCGTGGTCACTTCGATGCGGGCGAATTCGTTGAAGAATTCGGCGATCAGTACGCCAAAGAAGGGTTCTGCCTGTACAAGGTTGGTTGCCGTGGTCCTTACACCTACAACAACTGTCCTACCGAGCGTTTCAATTCTCACACCAGCTGGCCGGTACTGGCCGGACACGGCTGTATCGGCTGCTCCGAACCCAATTTCTGGGACGAAATGGCCGACTTTGAAAAACCACTGGGCCGCAAACTCATCCATGGTCTGGATGCCACCGCAGATACCGTCGGTGCGGTAATCCTTGGCGTCACTGCAGTGGGCATAGGTGCCCATGCTATTGGCAGCCTGTTTGCCGGTACCTATGAGGAAAAATAAGTATGAGTAATCGTGTAGTAATCGACCCTATCACCCGCATCGAAGGTCACCTGCGTATTGAGGTCGAGCTGGATGAGCAGAATGTGGTGCAGAAGGCCTGGGCCTCTTCCACTCTGTTCCGTGGACTGGAAATTATCCTCAAGGGTCGTACCCCATTCGACGTGGGCCTGCTGGTTCAGCGTATCTGTGGCGTCTGTACTTTCTCCCACTATCTGTGTGGCACCATGGCAGTGGAAAACGCCATTGGCGCTCAGGTTCCGCTGAATGCCAAATATTTGCGCTCTTTGATGCTGGATTCTTTGCACATTCACGACCATATCGTCCATTTCTATCTGCTGGCCGGTATGGACTGGATCGACGTGGTTTCCGCCCTGAGTGCCGACCCAGCCAAAGCCGCTCAGGTCGCCATGAAATATTCCGACAAGCCAATGGCGGCCGGTGAAGGTGAACTGCGTGCCGTGCAGGAAAAGGTCAAAGGCTTTGTGGAGTCCGGCAAACTGGGCCCCTTCGCCAATGCTTACTGGGGCAACAAGACCTACAAATTTACCCCTGAGCAGAACCTGATTGGTCTGTCACATTATCTCAAGGCACTGGAAGTTCAGCGCACTGCCGCCGAAGCCATGGCCATCTGGGGTGGTAAAAACCCACACCCACAATCCATTGTGGTGGGTGGTATTACTTCGGTCAGAGACATGATTAGCCCTGCCCGTTTGCAGGAATGGGCACAGAAGTGGGCCAATTTGCAGGAGTTCGTCGAACGCTGCTACTACCCGGATATTCTGATGGCGGCCGATGCCTACAAAGACGAGGAAACCGTGCTTGGCGGCGTTAATGTCCGTAACTTCATGGCGACCAATGAGCTGCTGTTGGGTGAAGGTAACTATCTGTTCCAACAGGGCGTTATCCGCAACGGTAACCTGGCCGATGTACAGGATGTCGACCCAATGCTGATCGAAGAGGACGTGACTCACGCCTGGTACAGTGCCGATGCCCCACAGCATCCCTGGAACGGTACCACCATTCCTGATCACACGCCTTTCATCGAGCGCGAAACCATTTATGGCAAACTGCCTACCGTCAATGAAGCCGGTAAGTACTCCTGGGTAAAATCACCACGCTATAACGGTGAACCTGTGGAAGTCGGTCCATTGGCCTCGATTCTGGTGAACTATGCCCGTGGCACCCCGGAAGTGGTTGCCGTGGTCAACGAGTTCCTGGCCAAGACAGGTCTGCCCAAAGAAGCGCTGTTTACTACCCTGGGCCGCACTGCGGCGCGGATGCTGCACTGTCTGGTGGTGATGCGTCACGGTAACCGCACATTCGATGCGCTGGTGACCAACATCAACTCCGATGAAAGCACCTATATCCAGCCCACTATCGATCCTGACAAAGAGTACAAAGGCTTTGCCATGATTGAAGCACCACGTGGTCTGCTCAGTCACTGGATCCGCATCAAGGATGCGCTGGTTGAAAACTATCAGGCGGTGGTGCCCACTACCTGGAACGCCGGACCGATTGACGGCAACGGCCGCATTGGCCCCTATGAGGCTTCTTTGCTGGGCCTGAAATTGTCTGAGCCGGAAAAGCCACTGGAAGTCGTGCGGGTGATTCACTCATTCGACCCCTGTATGGCGTGCTCCGTCCACGTGATGGATTACAAGGGACAGTCAATCAGCGAGTTCCGGATTGATCCCAACAGCCTGTAAGCAGGAGGTTTCCATGAGTCAACAACAAACCCTGTATGTCCGGGAACACATTTTTTCCGGGGCCATACGTGTCTTTCACTGGCTCAGGGCACTGTCCATTGTGGTGCTGGTGATCACAGGCGCTTATATCTGCTGGCCATTTCTGACCATGCCCCAGAGCAGTGATGTGCTGGTGCAGGGCTGGATCCGCATGGTGCACCTGATCTTCGGGTTTATCCTGGTGTCAGTCACTGTGGTACGGGCGTACCTGTACTTCTTCGGCAAAAGCGATATTGAACGTCGCTCTTTCCGGGATGTGATCAGTGCCAAAGCCTGGTGGGCACAGCTGAAATCCTACGTCTGGATTGGCCGTCACCCCCACGCCGGTGTCTATGGCCCGCTGCAGTTTGTGTCCTATTTGGGGATCACTCTGGCAGCAGCCTTTATGTGTGTGACAGGATTGGTGCTTTATGCCAATGTGTACCATGAAGGTCTGGGCGGTCTGCTGTGGCAACCCGCCACCTGGCTGACGGTGCAGATGGGTGGGCTGGCAGTGGTTCGTCTGTGGCACCACTATGTGACCTGGGCATTTGTCATCTTCCTGCTGATCCATATTTATATGGCAGTGTGGATGGGCATTCGCTTCAAGCACAACTCGGTTGATGCCATCGTGTCCGGCTACGACTACCACCCTAAAAACGGCCATTAATGTCCAAGGAAACACGATAATACCCTATGAAAATCTTACTCTTGGGTATTGGCAATGTACTGTACGCCGACGAAGGGGTCGGCGTACATTTTGTCAATTACATCTCTGAAAAATACCGTTTCAGCCACCACGGGCATGAGTTGGATATGCTCGATGGCGGCACCCTGGCACAGGGCCTGACCCCTATTCTGGCGCGCTACGACTATCTGCTGGTTGTCGATACTGTCAATGCCAATGGTGTTGAACCCGGTGAAGTCTACTTTTTCGATTTCGACAACGCACCGCCGGAAATTGACTGGCAGGGCAGCGCCCATGAAGTCGAGATGCTGCAAACCCTGTGCATGATGGAAATGCTGGGCGATCGCCCCAAGACCTTCGTGCTCGGCGTTACGCCTACCGTGCTTGAGCCCATGTATCTGGGATTGACTGAAAAAGTAAATGCCGCCGTACCTGTGATGGAAAAAGTGCTGCTCAACCATCTCACTGAGCTTGGCTTTACTGCCGAACAGGTCGCCGACATCGACATCAATCAACTGATCCCCGACGCCTACAAACGCCACCTTGGCAGCTGATCGCCATCGGGCAGCGCCCATCGTCCCGGCCGGGACGAGCGGGCCATCAACTTTTGGTTACCTCAATAGACAGCATGAACAAAAAGCGCTTAAATCAGTTATCACATTTTCATCACATGCGTGACATGAATCACACCGCATGCAGTGTTTCTACATTAGACTGACGGAAATGATGTGACGTGCGGTTCCCGGTTAGATTTTCAATGCTGACAAAAGGTTAACCAATGGATACTCATGCTGCTCTGTACCAACAGGGGCAACAACGCCTCGCCGAGTTACGTGCCCTGCCCCCCATTAACCCCGTCTCCCTGCAACAAAAGCTGAAAGATCATGGCATCAGCCGACGCGACTTTATGAAGTGGAGCGCCGCAACTGCCGCCATGCTGGCGTTGCCCCTGCCATTTTCCAATCTGGTGGCAGAAGCCGCCGAACTGGCCGACAGGGTGCCGCTTATCTGGCTCAACATGGCGGAATGCACCGGCTGCAGTGAATCATTGCTGCGGGCGACCACCCCGGATGTCTCTACCCTGATCTTCGATTATGTGTCACTGGAATATCAGGAAGTGCTGATGGCCGCGGCGGGTATGCAGGCGGAGCAGAATCTCGAGCATGCCATCAGTGAATATCATGGCCGTTACCTGCTGGCGGTCGAAGGCGCGGTACCGACCGCCAATAATGGCACCTTCCTCACTATAGGTCCCAAAGCCACCACAGGTATGCAACTGCTACAGGAGGCCGCCGCCGGCGCCGCCGCGATTATTGCCGTGGGTACCTGCTCGTCATTTGGCGGTGTGCAGGCAGCCGCGCCCAATCCCACCGACGCCAAAGGCATCCACAAATTGCTGACCCAACCGGTCATCAACCTTGGAGGCTGCCCACCCAGTGAAGTCAATATTACCGGCACGGTGATGTATTACATCATGTTCGGCAAGCTACCGGCGCTGGATATGTTCAACCGCCCCAAATGGGCCTACGGTGCCCGGGTTCACGATAACTGTGAACGTCGCGGTCACTTCGATGCCGGTGAGTTTGTTGAAGTGTTTGGGGATGAAGCCGCCAAGCAGGGTTACTGTTTGTACAAAGTCGGCTGTAAAGGGCCCTACACCTATAACAATTGCCCCACAGAGCGCTTCAACGCCCATACCAGCTGGCCGGTACTGTCCGGTCACGGCTGCATGGGCTGCTCAGAGCCGGATTTCTGGGACACCATGGCGGACTTTGAAAAGCCGCTGGGTCGCCAGTTGCTCCATGGACTGGACGCCACTGCAGATACCGTTGGCGCCGTCATTCTCGGGCTGACCGCCGTGGGTATTGGCGCCCATGCCATCGGCAGTCTTTTCGCAGGCACCTATGAGGACAAATAACCATGAATACACGTGTTGTCATTGATCCCATCACCCGCATTGAAGGCCACCTGCGAATTGAAGTTGAACTGAACGAGGAGAACGTCGTTCAGAAAGCCTGGGCCTCCTCTACCCTGTTTCGGGGGCTGGAAATTATTCTCAAGGGCCGCACCCCATTTGATGTGGGTTTGCTGGCGCAGCGGATCTGCGGCGTCTGTACCTATTCCCATTATCTGTGCGGTACCCTGGCGGTGGAAAATGCCATTGGCGCGCAGGTGCCACCCAACGCCAAATACATCCGCTCATTACTGTTTGATTCGCTGCACATGCACGATCATATCGTGCACTTTTATATTCTGGCGGGCATGGACTGGATTGATGTGGTCTCTGCCCTCAGTGCCGATCCGGCAAAGGCCGCTCAGGTCGCCATGCAATACAGCCAAGTCCCCATGGCTGCCGGCGAAGGTGAATTGCGCTCAGTGCAGGAAAAGGTTAAGGCGCTGGTGGACTCCGGCAAACTCGGGCCTTTCTCCAATGCCTACTGGGGCAATAAGAGCTACCGCTTCACCCCGGAGCAAAACCTGATAGGCCTCAGCCACTATTTCCAGGCATTGAAAATTCAGCGCACTGCTGCCGAAATGATGGCGGTATTCGGCGGAAAAAATCCCCATCCGCAATCCATTGTGGTCGGTGGTATCACCTCGGTACGGGATATGCTCGATCCGGCGCGGCTGCAAGAGTGGCAGCAAAAATGGCAGTACGTCAAAGAATTTGTCGAGCGCTGCTACTATCCGGATGTGCTGATGGCCGCCGAAGCCTTCAAAACCGAAGCCAGTGTTCTTGGCGGCGCCAATGTACGTAATTTTATGGCCACCGACGAACTGCTGCTCGGTCCGGACACCACTCTGTATCAACAAGGTGTGATCCGCAACGGCGATCTGTCAAAGGTGGAAGATGTCGATCCCATGATGATCGAAGAGGACGTCAGCCACGCCTGGTACACTGCCCCCGGTCCACAACAGCCCTGGGATGGGACTACGATTCCACAGCACACCCCCTTCATTGAGCGCGACACTGTCTATGGCCCGCTGCCAACCGTTGATGAAGCGGGTAAATATTCCTGGGTCAAATCACCGCGATACGGTGGAGAGCCGGTTGAAGTCGGGCCTTTGTCTGCCATTCTGGTCAACTACGCCAGAGGCACGCCAGAGGTGGTCGATGCTGTTAATACCTTCCTGACACAGGCCGGATTGCCCAAAGAAGCCCTGTTCTCAACGCTGGGGCGCACCGCAGCGCGCATGCTGCAGTGCCTGGTGACCTCCCGCAATTGCATTCGCACCTTCGATGCGCTGGTAACCAATGTCAACTCAGATCAGAGTACCTATATCCAACCCACTATCGATCCGGATAAAGAGTACAAAGGCTACGCCATGCTCGAAGCACCGCGAGGTCTGCTCAGTCACTGGATCCGCATTAAAGGTGCGCTGGTGGAGAATTATCAGGCCGTGGTGCCAACCACCTGGAATGCCGGTCCCATTGACGGTGAAGGTAAAGTAGGTCCCTATGAAGCGTCGCTTATTGGCCTTAAGGTGCTGGAGCCGGAAAAACCGCTGGAAGTCATCCGGGTGATCCACTCCTTCGATCCCTGCATGGCCTGCTCGGTACACGTGATGGATCACAAAGGTCGCAGTTTGAGCGAGTTTCGTGTCGATCCAACAGGTTGCCAATAGGAGGTCCTATGGCTCACAGCAAAGCTGTTTCAGATCAGACCGCCTACGCGCGGCTGCATATCTTCTCCGGCATTATCCGCGTGTGTCACTGGCTGCGGGCGCTGTCAATTCTGGCGCTGGTGATCACCGGATTTTACATCGCCTGGCCATTTCTGGTGGCACCGCAAAGCAGCGATGTACTGGTGCAGGGCTGGATCCGCATGGCACACGAGATCTTCGGATTTATCCTGATCGCCGTAACCGTCAGCCGGGTGTACCTGTTCTTTTTCAGCAAAGACAACATTGAACGTCGTTCATTTGCCGATGTTATCAGCCTTAAAGCCTGGAAAGGACAACTCAAGGCCTACCTGTGGATGGGGCACAATCCCCATGCCGGTGCCTATGGTCCGTTGCAGTTTATGGTGTATTTCGGTATCACCCTGGCGGCGATTTTTATGTGTGTTACCGGGTTGGTGCTGTATGCCAACGTTTACCATCAGGGACTGGGTGGAACCCTGTGGCAACCGGCAATGCTGATCACCGAGTGGATGGGCGGTCTGGCCGTGGTCAGATTATGGCATCACTATGTCACCTGGGCGTTTATTATTTTCGTGGTCATTCATGTTTACATGGCAGTTTGGACGGGTATCCGCTTCAAACACAACTCTGTAGACTCGATTGTCTCCGGTTATAACTATCTGCCCAAAGATCAGCAACACTGACAGAGACGTATCAGTATTCCCATGAATTTGAAGTACCTGGGTTATCAACACCACCGCTGCGCTGAGATACACCTGAGCGCAGCGGTTCATTTTGGCGACAGCGCGATTGTCTGCGCGCCGCCGGTTTTCGTCAGCCGTTTTTTGCTGTTGCAGGCGGAATATCGCCGATCTGCAAAGCCCCATCACATCTGCCCGCAGCAGCGCCTTTGGCCCCTGCAGGCGGATATCTGTCAACGCCACTGAGCATAAAGATCACAAGACATGAAGTTAGTCAGATTTGAATTTGAATGCAGTCGGGACATCCCTTTTTACGCGCACCTGTGCAACCGGTTTTTGACCCGGTATCCCGACCTCACCGTCGCCCGCACTGCCACTGGCTATGTGCTGGAGCAGGAAGATGATCAAGCCGGACTTGAGCGCCTGGCAGAAGAGATAGCCGGTGAGTTTCCACTGTCAGTCTGGTTGACTGACAGCCGTATTCTGGTTGCTGCCGAACGACTTGGAACCCGTCAGCCACTGCCAATCAGCGGCCAGTTCCAGGATTATTGCAGTCACTGTCACCCCCGGTTTGGTGACAATCAATCACCTCAGTTCGGTCAGCTGGCGCTGCCCTGCCCTGTGTGTCAGGGCGAAACGCACTGGCTGGATACACAGGATAACACTGCCGCGCTGCTGCAAACTCTGCTTGGCGGCGACAGCGTCACCGTGGGCGGCGCCGTGCTGAGCTTAAAAGCCCGGGATGACAGCCAATCCCTGCTGATCTGTAACCCCAACATGCTCAACCCGCTGTTCCAACTGAGCGCTGAGCAGACACTGGCGCTGTCCGCCATCGAAAAACCAGCGGTGCTGGGCCGCAATAAATCACCTGATGAGTCACTGCCTCTGGCCCGATACCGGCTGTGTTTCCCCTGGAATCGTGAGCTTATTGTGCTGTGTGAACGCCTGCGTCAACGGGGTATCACCTGGCTCGCCCTCGTGTGTCTCGAGGGTGAAATGCAGCGCCCGCTGGTTGCGCGGATCGCCGGCAAATGGAGTCCGCTGACAGAGCCTCGCCCAACGCCATTCTCACCGGCACCAGAGCCGCTGCATGACAGTGTGCAGCTGGCAGGCTGGCAGGCAAACTGGCGCAAGAAAGTGATCAGTTTCAGTCCCGCACCTCGTGGCGCGCAAGACGCCGACACCCTGGCCCATTGCGCTCTCAACGCCATCAACCTGGAACACGGGATGAAAACCCTGGTGCTGGACTCAGCGCCCAATACTGCTGCGCTGCACTTTACCGGCGACTGCGAAGGCAAGCTGGTGCATACGGATAATCAGGGACAGGTGCAAACCTTCCTGACGTTGCCATCACTGCCAACACGCGGCGCAGAAGTGCTTTCACAGTTGATGGCAGGCGAGCAGGCCGAGGTAACCACAAAATTCGCCGCCCGCTGGCCGGAAGTGATTGCCCGGGTCGAGCAGTTTAACAGCGGCGCCTTTGCCGGTACGCTGACCGGTCTGTTGGCGCTTTGCGCGCTTTTGCTGGATTTGGATAAAAACGGTCGAGGGCTGCGCACAATGGATCATCGCCAACTGGCAGATGCGCTGGAAGCCTGTGCCATGGAAATTCCCGGTCGCCGCGCACCGCGAATCGACTATCCGCTGATCAAAAATGATTCGGGCCTGACCATAGACTGGAAACGCACCCTGGGGTCGCTGATGGCGTTTCGCCTGGTTGAGCCCGAAGATGCCGGTAAAATCGCCTTTGGGGTATTTGATTCACTGGCGGACTATCTGGCCAACTGGATTGAGCATCTGGACAATAAATTTGGCATCTGCGCCGTTGGCTTGTGTGGCGATGAGATGGCCTTTGAGTGTCTCGCCCAGCGTTTGGCTATCCGTATCGGCAAAAATTACCCGCTGCTGGCCAACCACAAGTTGCCTTTAGTCGGGGCCAACTACGCCGCCGGCGCACTGTACCTTAAACGTCGCCGGTTTGCGGCGCGCAGCGCGGAATAACCTCATGGTGCCATTACAACGCCGGCGGATTCAGATTACCGGCATCGTTCAGGGGGTGGGATTCCGCCCCTGGATCTATCGTCTTGCCATGCACCACAGGATCAGCGGCACTGTGCTAAACAGCAGTGCCGGGGTGATCATTGAGTGTCAGGGGAGTGATAACCGGGTCAATGAATTTATCGCGTCACTGGATGATGACCGGCCGCCACTCGCCCGGCTGGATACCATCACCATCACTCCTATCGAACCTGTTGATAATGAAGCCGGTTTTGAGATTATTCAAAGCCAGCAGCAGGATAGCATCAGCGTCAGCGTGTCGGCCGATAAAGCCTGCTGCAGTGACTGTCTGGCGGACATGAATGACCCCAAAAGCCGCTATTTCCGCTATCCCTTTACCAATTGCACCAATTGCGGCCCAAGGTACAGCATTATCCGCAGCCTGCCCTATGATCGCCCCGGCACTGCTATGGCGGGCTTTCCCATGTGCAGCGCCTGTGAGGCGGAATACCGCGATCCGCTCAACCGCCGTTATCATGCGCAGCCGGTCAGCTGTCCTGACTGCGGCCCGCAGCTGACATTGAAAACCGCGGATGGCTGCATCCGGGCCCAAAAAGACGAGGCGCTGGAGCAGGCAGTTCAGGCGTTGCAGGATGGACAAATTCTTGCCGTCAAAGGACTGGGCGGCTTTCATCTGATGGTGGATGCGCAAAATCAACAGGCCGTTGAACGCCTTCGCCGGCGCAAACACCGTCAGGGCAAACCGCTGGCGGTGATGGTAGCGGATATCAACACCGCCAAACGCCTTGCCGATGGCAGCGATGCCGAGTGGCAGGTGCTTGCCAGCGCCGAGCGCCCCATTGTATTGATGGACAAGGCCCAGATGGGCAAAGCCAAGATGAACAGCGCGCTGGAGGAAAGCTCAGGCAGCGCGTCGCTTGCCGACAGCATCGCCCCCGGGCTTGGTCGGGTGGGTCTGTTTTTACCCTATACTCCCCTGCACCATCTGCTGCTGGCCAGGCTCAATCGCCCTTTGGTGGCAACCAGTGCCAATATTTCCGGCGAACCCATTATCACAGACTGCGACACCCTGACGACCCGCCTGGGACTGGTGGTTGACTGTGTTCTGGATCATGACAGGCCCATTATCAACGGCTGTGATGACAGCGTGGTGCAGGTGATTGATGGCGAGCTGCAGGTAATCCGCCTTGCCAGAGGTTATGCACCGCTCAGCCTACCGCTGGCATCATCGCCAAACAGCCAGGGATATCCGTTGACGCTGGCCACCGGTCCTCAACAAAAGAACACCCTGGCACTGTGCAGCGGCAATCAGATGATACTGAGCCCTCATATTGGCGATCTGTTTTCACTGCAGGCGGAGGCTTATTTTCAGCAAACGCTGGCGACCTTCGAGCGCCTGTATCAAATTCAGCCACAGCGTATTTGCTGCGACCGCCATCCGGATTACGCCACCACCCGCTGGGCAATGGGCCGCGCCGCGGTCAGCCACACCGACCAGGCAATCACCGGCAAGCCACTGCAGGTACAGCACCATTTCGCCCACGTGCTGGCAGTGATGGCCGCCAACAAGCTTGACTCTCAGGTGCTGGGATTCAGTTTCGATGGCACCGGACTTGGGGATGACGGCACCCTGTGGGGCGGTGAGCTGTTACTGTGTGACACTCAGGGGTACCGGCGACTGGAGCATCTCTCCCCCTTTTCCCTGATTGGCATGGAGCAGGCGGTCAAACAGCCCTGGCGACTGCTGCCATCACTGCTGTTCAATCGGCTGTCACCTCAGGAGATCCTGACCCTGCCACTGAAGGTGCTCTCAGGTAAACCGGCCTCGTTGCTGCAAAACCTGCACACATTGTGGAATAAGCAGCAAAGCTGTATCGCCACCAGCAGTGTAGGCCGGTTGTTTGATGCGCTCGCCGCCCTGCTGGGACTGGTGGAAGTCACCACCTTCGAAGGCGAAGCAGGAATGAAACTGGAAGCGCTGGCAAGTGCCATACAGCAAAGCGGTCAGCCGCAGTCTGAAGATTGCCATTTCAGCCTGCCCGTGTGTCTGAATGCTGAAAAGCATTTGGTCTGGGACTGTGAGTCACTGTTTGCGCAGATGCTGCAGGCGACGCTTGCCATGCCCCTTAATGATGAGCGGCGCGGCCACATCGCCCTTGGCTTTCATCAGGCGCTGGCGGATTTGGTTACCCAGCGCGCTGCCCAATACCCGGATCTGCCCATAGTGCTTACCGGCGGCGTGTTCCAGAACCGCCTGCTGCTTACCTTGTGTCGCCGGCAACTGCGCGCGGCAGGCCGAACCCTGTTATCTCCCGGTCTGGTTCCGGTTAACGATGGCGGTGTCGCACTGGGACAACTCTGGTATGGTATTCATCAGGGCGAAAAACATCTTACGGACATGGCGCCGCATTCGGGCGACGTGTCATTCAATACCTGTTTACAGCAGTAGTACAAAGAGGAAGAAGTATGTGTAAAGACTGCGGTTGTTCCCTGCCTAGGGGAGCACATCACCACGCTCATGATGATCACGGCCACCATCATGATCACAGCCATGATCACGGACATGACGCCAATGTGATGAGCAATCCTCAGCTCAATGACAGCAAGACGCTGGCTGTTATCCATAAAATTCTGGATAAGAATGATATGGAAGCCGCCCATAACCGGGAGCATTTTGAAGCCCATGGGGTTACTGCCTTTAACCTGATGAGCAGCCCCGGCAGCGGTAAAACCACCCTGCTTGAGCATCTCAAAGAGTACACGGATCTTAATTATGCTGTGGTCGAGGGCGATCTGGAAACCAGTCGTGACGCCGACCGTCTCAAGGCCAAAGGCATTGAAGCCTTCCAGATCCAGACCGGCAGCGCCTGCCATCTGGATGCCTTTATGGTACACAGCGCCCTGCACCATATCGCGCTGGATCCGCTGGATGTCTGCTTTGTGGAAAACGTCGGTAATCTGGTGTGTCCGGCCAGCTACGATGTGGGTACCCACAAAAATATCGTGCTGGTATCCGTACCTGAGGGTGACGATAAAGTTGAGAAATACCCGGTCATGTTCCGCCGTGCCGATCTGGTGCTGATCACCAAATGCGATTTACTGCCGTACTTCGACTTCAGCGTTGAAGCTGCCCGTGAACAGGTGAAAAAGCTCAATCCTCAGGCACTGGTGCTTGAGGTGTCCATCAAAGACGCGGCCTCCATGCAGACCGTTGCCGGCTGGATCGCCGCCAACCGGGGTAACTGTTAATGTGTCTGTCCATTCCCTCCCGGGTCGTTGAAGTTCATGCCGAGGAACATGCGGTTACCGTCGATACCATGGGCGTGCGCCGCAAAGTCAGCTGTCACCTGATGGGTGAACCCCTGACTATTGGTGATTATGTGCTTATCCATATCGGCTTTGTGATGAACAAAATCGACGAACAGGCCGCGTTGGAAAGCCTGGCCCTGTATCGTGAAATTGTCGATAAACTCGAAGGAGAAGCCTCTTGAGTCAACTGGAACTCAAATCTCTCTATGATGGCTTTCGCGATCCGCAAACCATCCGGCATCTGGCCGATGCCATCAGGGTTGAGGCGCAGGCCTGCACTGAGCCGGTTTGTATTATGGAGGTGTGTGGCGGTCATACCCACACCATCATGAAATATGGCCTGCCGCAGCTGCTGCCGGACAATATCGAATTTATTCATGGTCCTGGCTGCCCTGTGTGCATTATGCCCAAAGAGCGGATTGATCACGCCGCAGTACTGGCCTCTCAAAGCGATGTCATTCTGGTCACGCTGGGAGATATGATCCGGGTCCCGGGCTCCAACGGCAGTCTGGCGCAGCACCGGGCTGCGGGTAAAGATATCCGCCCTTTGTACGATCCGCTGGATGCGCTGACCATTGCCCGGGAAAATCCGGACAAAACCGTGGTGTTTTTCGCTATCGGTTTTGAAACCTCTACGCCGATGACCGCGGTACTGCTGCAACAGGCAGAAGCCATGGGTATCAACAATCTGCTGTTTCACATCAACCATGTGCTGGTCCCTCCTGCGATTGATGCGGTGATGGCCGATCCGGCCGTGCGGGTGAACGCCTTTATTGGTCCCAGCCACGTCAGCGTCATCGCCGGCAGTGAAATCTATCGCAGCGCCGTGGAGCAATATCAGACTCCTGTAGTGGTTGCCGGTTTTGAACCTGTGGATGTGATGGAATCCATCCTGCGCATCGTGCGACAGAAAGCCCAGGGCAAGGCTGAGCTGGATATCCAGTACAACCGTGCGGTCACCCCAGCGGGCAACACCACCGCCCAGGCTCTGGTAGCCAGCTGCTTTGATATCAGAGACAGTTTCCGCTGGCGCGGCCTTGGTCCCATTCCTCATTCGGCGCTGAAACTCAAAGACGCTTTTGCCCACCGGGATGCCGAGGTTAAGTACGCACATTTGCTGCCAACCACGGAAATCAATGACCACAAGGCCTGCCAATGTGGCGACATCCTGCGCGGTCTGGCCAAACCCAAAGACTGCAAGGTATTTGACCGCGGCTGCAATCCGCAGAATCCGCTGGGCAGCTGTATGGTCAGCTCCGAAGGTGCCTGCAACGCCTATTATCGTTATGCCAGGGATCTGCCCGTTAGGGGCAACAAGAGGTAATCCAATGCAAAAACAACCTGACAAGGCCATCCAGCTCAGCCACGGTGGTGGCGGACAGGAGATGAATAAGCTGATTAAGTCTCTGTTCTTCAAGGCCTTCGACAACCCTCTGCTGTGTCGTGAAGAGGATGCGGCCGCACTGATGCTATCTGGCCAGTGTGCCTTCACCACTGACGCTTTCACTGTGTCGCCACTGTTTTTTGCCGGTGGCAATATCGGCAAGCTGGCGATTGCCGGTACGGTAAACGATCTGGCCATGATGGCTGCCAAACCCGAATATCTGGCAGCCAGTTTCATTATCGAGGAAGGGTTTGCGCTGGCGGATTTACGCACCATCGTTGAGTCCATGGCTGCCGAGCTCGCCGTCAGTGGTGCCCGGATTGTCTGCGGCGATACCAAAGTCGTGCCCAGAGGCTGTGCCGATGGGGTGTTTATCACCACCACCGGCGTCGGTCATATTCAACATCAGGGTATCTCCTCCCACGCCCTGACAGCCGGTGATGCCGTCCTGATCTCCCGGGATATCGGTCGTCATGGCGCCGCGATTTTAATGGGACGCGAAGGACTGGAGCTGGACTCAGAGCTGACCTCGGATTGTGCGACGCTGTGGCCGGCGGTCAAGGCGCTGCTGGATGCAGGCCTTGAGATCCATGCCATGCGTGATGCTACCCGAGGTGGCCTGGCGGCCGTGCTCAACGAATGGAGTCAGGCCTCCGGCGTAGGTATTGACGTGCAGGAGCAGGCCATTCCGGTCGCCGATCCGGTTCGGGGACTGTGTGAGCTGTACGGTTTTGAACCTTATGATCTGGCCAATGAGGGCACCTTTGTCATCGCTCTGCCTGCCCATCAGGCGCAGCAGGCACTGACGGCTTTGCAAGCCCTGCCCTGCTGCCCCGATGCCGCAGTGATAGGTCAGGTCAGTGGTGCCAATCCGGGCAAGGTCATCCTCACCTCCCCATGGGGGTCAAGCCGTTATCTGGAGCTGCCTGCCGGTGAACTGCTGCCAAGGATTTGCTGATGCATGAATATTCGATAGTCTCATCGCTGATTGAGCAGTGTCAGCAGCATGTGCAGGAAAATGCCGCCAAAGGCGTTGCGCGGGTAGTGGTTAAGGTAGGAGAGCTGAGTGGGGTTGAGCCTGCGCTTTTACAAACAGCTTTTGATACCTTCAAAGAAGAAGGTGTGTGCCGCGGCGCCGAGCTTGAGCTGCAACTGCAACCCCTGACGCTGCATTGTACTGACTGCAATCAGGTTGCAACGCCGGGTAACCGCACCGTGGTCTGCCCTCATTGTGGCAGTTTCAACACCCGGGTTACGGATGGCGAAGACCTGTACCTGATGCAGCTGGAGCTGGTGACTTAAGCACACAAACACCCTGATAAAAAATCCCGCCAACACGGGATTTTTTATTGCCTGTATGCACCGGCTTCTGACTGCAGCGGTTTCTGCACGCCCCTTAGGGCTTCAATACGCAAAAAAGCAAATGCGCAACTGGCCCATCGGACGCTATCCAGCCGCCAAAAGCCCCTGCCCGGCCAGCCAATCGAGACTGAAATCGTAAAAGGCACGGCCCAGGGCGGAATCATTGCGCCCGGTATGACGGATTCGGCTGAACGGCCGGCTCAGCGCCAAATCATCCACTTTCACCTCGGCCAATTCCCCCCGCTCCAGCTCCTGTGCCAGCGTCAACGAAGACAGTACGCCCATCAGGTGTCCCTGTCTGACCGCCTGTTTCACCGCCTCGGGGCGGCCAAAACTGAAATGAATATCCGGATGCAGGCCCTTGGTCATCACGGCGCTGAGGAATACTTCGCGGGTTCCTGAGCCCGACTCCCGCAACACCCAACGTTCATTGGCCAGTGCCGACAACGCTACCCGCCGGCCTGCCAGAGGATGAGCCGGCGAGCAGAAGATGGTCAGATTATCGCTGTGCCAGGCATCAATGCTCAGGCGCCGGTCAAGACAGATACCTTCAATAAAAGCCATCTCGCTGCGGCCCTCGGCCACCGCCTCAATGGCTTCCTGGGTGTTGCAGATGGACAGCTCAACCTGCACTTTGGGCCAGGCCTCACTGAAGGCCACGACGGCCGGCGCCAGCAGGTAGTTTCCTATAGTGGAACTGGCACTGACTGAGAGCTTGCCAGCCAGTTGCTCGCCATGTCCGCTGAACGCGTGCTCAATCTGATTGACCCGCTCCAGCACATCGGAAGCCAGCGGCAACAGCAGCGCCCCCTGCGCATTAAGATGCAAACGGTTGCCGCGCCGCTCAAACAGGCGGGTATCCAGTTGTTTTTCCAGTTCGGCCAGTGCCATCGACGTTGCCGGCGCCGACTGACTGACCAGCTCCGCCGCCTTTGCGACCTGGCCACTGCGTGCAATGGCATCAAATACCATCAATTGTTTCAGAGTGATCCGCATCGTCAGTCATCTTTCCCTGTCACGCAGGGGTGAGAGCGTCCCACTCTGCCCGCAGAAGGGATCGTCTGCCAGTGGGGTTTGCGAGCCTTGCGCTTCTCCCGCACCGGCGTCAGCGGACTGTCCAGCTTGCGCGCCACCAGCAAAAAGACACTGCCGCTGCCCGGCAGCCAGGACTCCAGACCGTGCTGCCACATCAATCCTTTATCGACATGACCAAACAACGGGTGATACACCAGACGCTCATCGCAGATAACCTGATAACCCAGCAGCGCCAGCCAGTCCTTGACCCGTGACGGCAAATAAAAGTGACCGCGCCAGGGTAAGACATGCTGATATCTGGGCAACAATTTACCCAATATCGCAGGACTTAAGGGATTGAAACCGCTGAGGATAAGCGTGCCGCCGGAAATCAGTACCCGGTCAATTTCGCGCAGCAACTGGTAGGGGTTGGCCTCAAATTCCAGCAGAAAATTAGCCAGCACTACATCCACGCTGGCATGTCTGAGCGGTAACTGAGTGGTATTGGCTACCACAGAGGCGCCGGCTGCATCATGCAGGCAAATTTGATGGGAAATACTGCTGTGGCTGGCATCCATGGCGGCGCTCAGCGGGCCGAGCTTGAGCAGATGATAACCAAACAGCCGCGGCCACCAAGGGCTTAGCGCCTGCTGCAGGCACATCTGCAAATGCTCGCCGTTGGCGAAATCCTGCCAGCAAGACGGTCCCGGGGTGGTGTGTCGATAGGAAGAACTGGACAAATACGACTCCATTGCTGCCAATCTGAATGGCAGAAAATGTGTGGAAACCTCGCATACACAAGGCCTCTATACCTATAAAACGAAAAGCGTATACAGGCAAGTCTTTAGGGGGGTAAACTCCCGCCAATGCTCATGTTTTTTAAGGAAACACAAGATGTCACTGATGATTACCGCCATTCCTGCCTTCGATGACAACTATATCTGGTGTCT
This sequence comes from Shewanella sp. GXUN23E, assembly GCF_050865035.1. Lineage (NCBI taxonomy): Bacteria > Pseudomonadati > Pseudomonadota > Gammaproteobacteria > Alteromonadales > Shewanellaceae > Shewanella > Shewanella sp. GXUN23E. The sequence goes on from NZ_JBOZWP010000023.1 coordinate 26,926, forward strand.
CAGTCGTCCCGGGCATGATCGGGTCTGGGTGGTGGACCCGGGCGATGCCCAGCCGGTACTGGCTTTCCTGCAGGAACACAGACTGCAACTTGAAGGTATATTGATTACCCATCATCACAGTGATCATACCGGGGGTATCGGTCAGCTTAAAGCCCAGTTTGAGCAACTGGCAGTGTGGGGGCCGGATAATCCTCAGATCCCCGGTATCACCCTGGCCCTCCCCGACAATGAACAGCGGGTATTACCCGGACTGGATGTGACTGTACGTGTGCTCGCCGTGCCAGGCCATACGCTGGATCATCTGGCTTATGTATGTGACGGCAATCTGCTGTGCGGTGATACGCTGTTTTCTGCAGGATGTGGCCGGATGTTTGAAGGAACGCCGGAACAATTTACACGCTCTCTGGCCCGTCTGGCGGAGTTGCCTGCCCAGACAAAGGTTTACAGTGCCCACGAGTACACCTTAAGTAACCTCAGATTTGCCGGAGCCGTCGATGCCGGCAATCCGGTCATCGCCGCTTATCAACAGGAATGTGAAGCACTGCGGGCGCAGGGCCAGCCAACCCTGCCGTCATCAATGGCCAGGGAATTATCCTGTAATCCGTTTCTGCGACTGAATGACCATCATATCCGCCAGGCGCTGACTCAGCACTGGGATCAGGAAATCACCGATACTGTGAGAGCCTTCGCCCTGCTGCGCCGCTGGAAAGACAATTTCTGAGTTATCGGGTAGACTAGCCGACTTTATATGAGTAGGTTTTTCTGAATGGCCAATCATGCCATTTTCAGATTGGAGATAATCCAAGAATAAACAATAAGATACTCTAGAACAATACAGGATAGCTCCGGTAAATGCGTTTATCTTTTATATGTATGGCAGGGGGAATTGCTCTGCTGACTGGCTGCCAGAGTATGGACAGCGAGCAGGTCAAACACACCGTGACGGCACCACTGGTGACGCCGCCTGTGGTGCCGGAAGCACCACTGCCCGCCCCCATCATCATTACTGATGTATGGGAGCGTATCCGCATGAACATGCAGATGCCCATTCCCGACAAAAAACTGGTCAATCAATACCGTGACTGGTACATCCGTCACCCCGAGCATCTGGCCCGGGTGTCTGAGCGTGCCGAACCCTTCATGTATCTGATTGTTGAGGAGCTGGAAAAGCGCAATATGCCGGTAGAACTGGCACTGCTGCCGATTGTGGAAAGCGCTTTCGACCCCTTTGCCTATTCCCACGGATCAGCTTCAGGCCTGTGGCAATTTACCTCGCCCATGGCCAGGCACTTCGGTCTGGAAATGAACTGGTGGTACGACGGTCGCCGGGATGTGCCGGCGGCGACCATTGCCGCACTGGATATGTTGCAGTACCTGCACGGCAAAACCAATGGTAACTGGCTGTACGCCATTGCCGCATACAATACCGGCGAAGGCCGGGTGCTCAATGCGGTCAAACATAATCAGCGCAAAGGAAAAGCCACTGACTTCTGGTCATTGGATCTGCCCCGGGAGACTGAGCGTTATGTGCCTCAACTGCTGGCGCTGGCCGATGTCATCAAAAATGCCGATAAATACGGCATTACTCTGGCACCGATTGCCAACAAACCTGCAGTGGAAGTGATTGATGTCGGCAGTCAAATCGATCTGTCCTTTGCTGCCGATTTGGCGGATATGCCGCTGTCGTCGCTGCATAAACTCAACCCGGGCTACAACCGCTGGTCAACCTCGCCAGACGGCCCCCACAAACTGGTGGTGCCGGTCGACAAGGCTCATGGTTTTAAGCTGGCTCTGGCTGATACCGATTCCAGCGAGCGCCTGCACTGGCTGAGATACAAGATCAAGTCCGGAGACAGTCTGGGATTGATCGCCAACAAGTATCACACCACCATAGATGTGATCCGCTCGGTCAACAACATCGAAGGCAACACCATCGCCGCGGGCAAGCATTTGCTGATCCCGGTAGCGGCAAAAGATCCTGAGCTGTACTCCCTGTCATCGGATCAGCGTCTGGCGCGTAAACAGGGTGTCAAACGTGCTGATTACAAGATCGACTATCAGGTCAAAAGTGGTGATTCGCTGTGGAAAATCGCCAAAGCCAACAATGTGACTGTGGCCAAACTGGCATCCTGGAACGGCATGGCCCCCAAAGATCCATTGAAGGTTGGTCAAAAGCTGGTGATCTGGACCAACAAGGTTGCTCAGAACCAGACTCAGTCTTCTGTGATGCGCACAGTCAACTACAAAGTGCGCTCCGGGGATTCTCTGGCGCGGATCGCAGATAAGTTCAACGTAACAGTCGCCGATTTGCTGCGCTGGAATGGGCTGGACAGCAAGAAATATCTGCAACCCGGTCAGATGCTCAAGCTGTATGTCGATGTGACCAAGATGAGCGTGTAACAACGCAGCAGACGCAGAGCCAATATACTGCTGTTATCGTGCCAATGAGTTGCACTGCAACAGTGAGCATCATCGTCCATGAAAATGCCCCCAATCCTGAACGCTCAGAATTGGGGGCATTTTATTGGGTTAACATATTTGGGGCACGCGACCTAACTCATCACACCAACAGATGACGCACCATCATTTGATGGCCAGCGTCTGCGGCATCAGCAGCGGTCTGGAGGACTCAGTGTTGTGGCCCGTCAAACTGGCCTGCCAGTAATCGCCCGGCCGGACGCGCTCCATCACCTTGGCGGGAATATCGAAATTCACTGTCATGGTCTTGCCGGAAGCCAGCGTTACCTCACGCAGTGCCTGGGTAAACATCATGTCATCCGACCAGGCCCAGAGCCGCTCTCCTTTGGCAGACATCAGCCACAGATCGCCCGTCATTCCCGAGTTAAATTGCATGGGCACACCATGACTCTGTGGATTGCTGATAAGCAGCTGTATCACGGTCAATCCCCGCGCCGAAGGCTTGTCACTTATCTGCAATTGACCGGTAAGGAGTGTGTCTTTTGCCATCGCATCCGAAACCATGGTTTGCTGCCCTCCCGGAGAATCAGGGTGCTCAGGCATTGTCAGCGCCTGCCTTACCCCTTCATTCTTATCCAGCTGACGTATCTCTGTTGAGCCACTGCGCCCGGGTTGTTGCTGCTGACGCGCGGCGTCATCGGACTGGGCCTGGCTTTGCCGGGACAGCGGCGACTGCGGCTTATCCGCCAAAGCGTCGCTCTGGGCATGACAGCCCCCCAGAGCGAACACAGCTGTCGCCAATACCATCCCTATTCGGGTGGTCGACATTTAGAATCCCCCCAGCTTTTCCAGCAGCTTGTTTTTCAGCTTGTCTTCCTGCTTCTTGATCTCATCCTTCACCTTATTGTTAAGCAGGGCTTCGGTATTAAGCGCAAATTCAGGCTTGGCGAAGGTGCCGGTAATGGTCAGCGGAATATCCACGCCTTTAAGTGCACCATCGTTGCCCTGGCCTTCCAGCGAAGCGACCAGTCGGGTCGTCAGATTGTAATCTATCGTCTGCTCAACAATGTTGGCATCGCCTTGTCCCATCACCCGGAGCAGTGGCGACTGCATATCCAGATCCGGATTATTCACCACGCCATTGTTCATCGAAAAATTACCGGTCAGACTGGTGAAGTCGGTCTTCAGCTCTTCCTTGCCGGTGGCATTAAGGTCGCCCTTCAGCCTGGCTTCGGCGCTGCGGATCATCTGAGGGATATTCACGCCATACAGGGAGCCATCATTAATGGCAAATTTGCCATTGGCGTTCAGATTGCGCTTGAGCGCTTCCGGGACCAGGCTTCGACCGCTGCCGGAGACAGAGAAATTGGCATTGCCGGAGAGGAAGTCGATATCGGCCGCATCCGTCAGCAATGGCCTGATTTGGACACCGCTGAGCGACTGCTCGAAACGATAACTGGCAACTGGATTTCGGCCATCCAGGCTGGCTGAAAGTTTGAGCTGTCCGTCATACAGGTTGGCAGACAGATTCTTCACATCCAGCACACCGTTTTTCAGCGCCAGCGCCAATTGCCACTGGCTGGTCTTGAGTTTATCCAGAGAAATGGATTTTACCGTCAAACTGGCCGTCACATCAGCCGCCTTCATACCGGACAAATCCGGCTCTTTAGCAGGCGCCTGCTGGCCCTTGTCTGCGCTCGCAGAAGCCGCATCTTTATTGTCGGCAGCCAGCCAGTCATTGAGGTTGATATCACCCAGACTCAGGGTCATATCCAGCGCCGGAACTTTACGGCCGTATGCTGCAGTGACTTTGCCACTGCCCTCAATATTGCCTACTTTCAACTGCGCCAGCGCCAGACTGGCCTGCTGTCCTTTGAGGTCAACCTCAACATCGGCATTTACCACTGAGCTCAGGCTGCCATTGGGAATACCCAGCCCCTTAAGATCTGTCTCCAGTGTCAGCCCTTTCAGGCTCAGCGCCCCAAAATCGGCTGTCAGCAACAAACTGCCCTTGCCGCTGGCAGTCATATCCAGCTGTGGCAATTTGGCACTGGCACGAAAGGCCAGCTCAGCCGCTTTACCCAAAGAGAATTGTCCCAGCGTGAAACTGTCCAGACTGAACTCATGGGTGGTGTTGGTCTGCTGATTGATGATATTGACTTTGGCACTGGCGATATTCACGCCACCGACACTCAGGCCCGCCAGTCCCTGAGTGTCTGAGCTGCCAGAGCTCTCTGAACGCGTGGCCGCAGATTTGTCGCCATCACCTGCCAGTCCGTCAAAACTGGTGCGACCGTCTTTGGCGGTCACCAGATTCACCGTCAGCCCCTTGAGCTCCAGCGCCTGAATATCGACCTGTTTGCTCAGCAGTGGCATCAACGCCACTTCGGCAACAATAGTGTCGACAGTCATCATTTGCTCAGGCGCCATCCCTTGTGGGTTGGAAAAACTGATCCCGCCCAGATGGATCCCAAGTGTCGGGAAAAAGGTCCAGCTCAAATCGTCTTTGATTGCCAGGGTTCGGCCGGTATGCGCCTTGACCTGGTCGATAATTTCGGGCTTAAAGTCATTGGGATTAAAAAACAGGGTCAAATATAAGACCAATGCCAGTATTAACCCGGCAAAGGCCAGCACCAGCCACTTAAGCACTTTCATAGCGTTTCCTTATGTCAGACAGGACGGCTGAAAATCAGCCAGTTGACTGAGATCCAGCGCACGGTTGGTTACCAGTATGCCATTACTGTCGGCATAGAGGTACATACCCGGCGAAACTGTTATTCCCCCCATATCAACATCAATCTGAGTCTCGCCCACACCTTTGCGCTCGGTCTTGAATGGCACCGCGCCCAGCGCCTGCACTCCAAGGTCGATAGTGGCCAGCGTTCCAACATCCCTGACGGCCCCATTAATCACTACACCCGCCCAGCCATGATTCGCGGCGGAGGCCGCGATCAAATCCCCCAGTAACGCCCTGCGACAGGAGCCCGCGCCATCTACCAGCAATATCCGGCCGGCGCCCGGAGTGGCCAGCAACTCTTTGACCCTGGAATTATCCTCAAAGCACTTTACTGTTACCACTTCACCGTAAAATATCTTTCTGCCGCCATATTGCTTAAATGCCAGTGGCAATAAATGACACTCCTGTGGCCACAGATCACAAATATCAGGTAATAAGTCCAACATATCTCGCCTCCTTGTCGATGAGTTTTCAGCCTAATCATTTCAATTCCCGTGTTCAAGGCACATAACGTAAGAAAAATCTCACAAAAACGGTTGTTTAGTTCTCACAAGTGACTATAATTTGCGCCGAATGAAGGATGGCGCAATTGATATTTTTATGCTCTACAACATGATTGCAGTCTATTCCTGACCTTTTTACGGTCTCGCATCTTTTCCCATAGTGAAACCAACATGACAAAAGAACTTGATTTACAAAATGCCCTGGCGGCATTGGATCAGTACGGATACGATAAAAAACACTCAACGGATTTAGAGCAGGCAAGAAATAAACAGCAGATGGCGAAATATATTGATTCGCTGGATTACAGCCTGCGCCGTCTGGAACTGTTGCAGGAAGTAGTTAATGACGCTGTGCGCAACAAAAAAGAAAGTCTGGCACAGCAGGAACATATTCAAACCTATAAAACCAAAATTATTAATTTATCCCGCGAATGGAATATGTCCTATCAGGATGTGATTGACCTGATGGCCAGAGTAGAAAATAACAAATAATAAAAAACGCCCTCAGTTGAGGCCGTTTTTATACACTCAGCCATGCTTAAGGCAGGTGCGAATAAGTCCTCGCGGCACACTGGCTTATGAGCAAAAGCCAGTGCGAGGTATTCAGATAAAAGAAGGCTGCTTGCCTTTCAAAGCTGAATACCAAAGCAATGGCGATTCCTTTCGGGCGAGGCTGACAGCCCTGGCTGCTTTGTTGCAGTTTTTGCTAATGACTAGGCCATAAACTTCAAACTGCGCCGCGCATCTTGCGCTGTCAGCACTCGCAGAGCACGCACGGGACTTATTCTCACCTTCCCTTAACCGGCATCAGTATCAACCACCGGCGTACCGGCTTACGTAATCCCAGTAACAGCATCAGTATCACCGCATAAATCGCAGGCTCCAGCCAGCCGGATTTCAGTGACCAGTAAAAATGCAGCGGAATTAATATGGCGCACAGATAAATAAGATTGTGCAATCGTTGCCAGCGTCGCCCCATTCTGGCTCTTAATGTATTGACCGAAGTGATTGCCAGTGCCAATAAAATGAAATAACTGACGGCACCAACCACAATATATGGTCGCTCCCATAGCTCATTGACTAATAAGCTGACATCGAATAACAGATCCAGTGCCAGATACGCCAGAATATGTAGACTGGCATAACTGAAACAATATAGACCGAGCAGACGCCGGGTTTGCATCAGGTATCCCATTTTGGCATAGCGCGCCAATGGCGAAACCAACAGAGTCAGCACCAGCAGATTCAGGGCGCCGATACCGGTGAAATGAATAATTCGCTCCACCGGTTCAGCTCCCAGCGCTCCAGCCTGCACCGCCAGCGCCAACCACACCAGCGGAGCCAGTGCCGCCAGATGCATCATGGCTTTCAGCCACACTAACCGGGTCCGGGTCATCACCATCAATAATGCTTCCTCAAATCCACGCCCTGATAAAGATGCGCCACCTGTTCACCATACCCATTGAACATCTGCGTGGGAATGCGGGTTGCGGAAAACAGCCCGCCCGCGCCAATCCGTCGTTCGCTCGCCTGGGACCATCTGGGATGATCGACCAGTGGGTTCACATTGGCCAAAAAGCCATATTCATGTGGCGCCAATTGATTCCAGCTAGTTGGTGGCTGACGCTGGGTAACTCTGATAGTCACCACCGACTTGATACTCTTGAAGCCATATTTCCAGGGAACGACCAGACGTATCGGCGCGCCATTCTGGGGCGGCAAGGTGTTACCGTACAGCCCGACCGCCAGAAAACTCAGTTCATTGCCCGCCTCGGCAATGGTCAGGCCTTCAACATAGGGGTAATGAATACCGCCGCCCATCAGCCGGTTGCGCTGCCCGGGAAGCTGCTCCGGATCAAACAGGGTCTCAAAGGCAACATATTTCCCTTCAGGTTTGACCCCGGCCTTTTTCAGCAGGGCGGCCAGGGGAAACCCAACCCAGGGGATCACCATCGACCAGGCCTCAACACACCTGAGGCGATAGATACGCTCCTCAAGCGCAAACTTGAACAGGTCGTCATAGCTCAGGGTCAGGGGCGTATCCACCTCCCCTTCAACCTTCAGTATCCAGGGATCCACTTTAAGCCCCTGGGCATTGGCAGCAGGATCAGCCTTATCGGTGCCGAACTCATAAAAGTTATTGTGACCAATCACTTTTTCATAGGGAGTCAGAGTTTCATCGTCACTTTGATAGAGGGCGGGCTTGATATAGGTCAGCGGCGTGGTCACAAACTCAGGTGCGGGCGTTTGCTCACCAAACAGATCGAACAATCCAGCCTGCACATAACCCGGGATACTGGCACCAATGGCCCCCAATCCCAGCGCCTTGATGATCTGTCGCCGGTCACGCAACACTTCCCGCGGTGTCACCTCGTTTTCGCTCAGCTGCCAGGGAGCTTTTTTCATAAGACCAGAGGTAAATCTTCCTTTCATAACACGCCTCACTTACCGGACTTTGATGAGTAGACAGTCAAACGGCCGAAAATCTTTCTGCATCCAGGCAAAATACTGCCCTTAACAGGGGTATCTGAAGATAAGTTGTGCAAATAATCCGTCACGACTTGAAGAGCGGGGCTGTGCCATGCCAAGCTTTAACGAATAACAATATTTTCAATCAGTTTTGAGCCCAGGGATGCCAACAGACTTCACTCAGTTCTCCATCACCAATCTGCTTATCCTCAGCGCAGTTGCCCTGCTGTTTCTGATGCTGGGAGCCCTGCTAAATCAAAAATTGACCCGCACCCGCTGGCAGGCCGCCAAAGATCAGTTGAGTGAACTGCACAACAGCGAACAGTTGTCACTGCAACAGGAGCTGGAACATACGCAACAGTTGCAGGATCAGCTCACCGATGAATTACATTTTTGTCGACAACGGCTGGAAAAACAATCGGTTGAACTGGGAAAACTGGCAGAGCGCAGCGAACGTCTGACGCGAACAGAACACCTGCTGGATGACGCCACACGCAGTATCGGTGAGCTGCAGCTGGCCCTCAGCCGCGAACAGGCCCGGGGTGAGCAGCTGGCGGTGAAATTTCAGGCAGAGGAAAATGCTCTGCAGGATAAGATTGCGCTGCTGGAATCGGCAGAATCCCGGTTAAAAACGCAGTTTGAACACCTTGCACAGAAAATTTTTGAGGAACGCAGCGAAAGTTTTCGTGCCCAGAATGTGCATCAGCTCGATGGTGTGCTTGGTCCGCTCAAACAGCAGCTGGATGGCTTTCGCCAACAGATCAGTGAATCCAATCAACTGGCCCAGACCGAACGCCATTCTCTTAAATTCCAGCTGGAGCAGCTGCAGGCCATGAACCTGAGAATGAGTCAGGACGCCATTAATCTTACCCAGGCACTCAAAGGTGACAACAAGCAATTGGGTAACTGGGGCGAAGTGATCCTCGAGCGGGTATTGCAGGAAAGTGGTCTGCGCGAAGGTCACGAATATCACACTCAGACAGACCTCAAAAATGATCAGGGCAAACGCTTTAAACCTGATGTGATAGTGCATCTCCCCCAGGATAAGCATGTGGTGATTGACGCCAAGATGTCGCTGGTGGCCTACGAGAGATACTTCAACAGTCAGGACGAGCACGAAAAAGCCCAGGTGCTCAGGGAGCATGTGATATCAGTGCGCAGCCATATCCGGGGGCTGGGGCAGAAGGATTACCAACATCTGCATGGTCTCAAAAGCCTGGATTATGTGCTGATGTTCATCCCCATTGAGCCGGCGTTTTTGCTGGCGATTGAAGAAGATCCGCAACTGGTTAATCTGGCACTGGAACAAAATATCATGTTGGTCAGTCCAACCAATTTATTGGTGGCACTGCGTACCATTAACAACATCTGGCGTTATGAACATCAGAATCAAAACGCCCAGATTATCGCCAGACAGGCTGGTCGGATATACGATAAGCTGTGTGGCTATGTGGAGGAGATGGATAAGCTCGGTCGTAGTCTGGATACCGCCCAGCGCAGCTATCAGAATGCGATGAACCGCTTGTCCACCGGCAAAGGAAACCTTATTCGTCAGGCCCATCAGATGAAGCAACTGGGTGCCACCGCCAGCAAGCAGTTTGACGCAAACCTGCTTGAAGGCGCCATCAGGGATGATGACGAAGAGCATACCGGCAGTTAATGCCCAAGAGGTAGGATGAAGCATGCGCAGACAGTTGGTTGGCATTCTGGGAGGGATCAGTCTGTGTCTGATCGGTATGACCGATCCACAGGCAAATACATTGAGCCCATCGCAGCAAACCTATCTGGACGCCAAACAGGCTCTGGATGAGGGTGATCGCAACAAATATCAGGCGCTGCGTGCCATCCTGGGAGACTATCCTCTCAATGTTTATCTGGATTACCACGATAAACAGGATGATATCTATCGTCAGAGTGGCCCGCAGGCGGCAGTGTCGCTGGCGGCGTTTGCCCAGACCCCACTGTATAACCCGTTGAAGCACAGATACCTGCAGCAGGCTGGCAGCCAGGCACGCTGGAAAGACTTTCTCGCCATCAGCCCCCAACTTCCCCGGGACACCGAGCTGCAGTGTTACTTCTACCGCGCCAAACAACAGACCGGCGACAGCAAGCTTGCGTGGAAAGGTGCAAGACAACTCTGGCTCTATGGATATTCCCGGCCCAAAGCCTGCGATCCTCTGTTCAACGACTGGACCAAAGCCGGTCAGCGGACTCAGGGACTGATTTGGCAGCGCATGTTGCTGGCATTTGATGCCGGTCAGTATTCACTGCTGCATTGGCTGTCGCGTAAGGTCACCGGCCAAAAAGCCCAGGCCGAGGCGCTGCTGGAGCTCTATCGCGATCCGCGTAAACTGCGTCATCTCTCTGATTACACGGCAAAAGGTACTGCCTGGAGCGACACTGTCGTCGCAGGATTGAGCAAACTGTCACGCAAGGACCTGCCACAGGCGATCACCCTGTATGACAAATACCGCAAAGCCGGGCGTTTCAGTGACTATCAAATCAAAAAGCTCAGACGCACCCTGGTGCGCCGGGCGCTGCTCAATCAGGAAGAATCGCTGGCGGACTATGTTGACGCTCAACTGGCGGCCATCGGCTCGGACGATCTGGTGGAAATGCGCCTGCGCTGGGCCATCCGCAATGGAGATCAGGACAAAGTCAGGCAACTGCTGCCTCTGCTGAGTGACACAGGTAAGGCCAGCGCCCGCTGGCAATACTGGCAAGCAATCACTCAGGCTGACGAAGCCAGACGCAACATTGCACTGTCCGAACTGGCCAAAGAGCGTAATTTCTACGGTTTTCTTGCCGCCAACACAGTGGGTCAGCCCATCGCCCTGAACAGTAAAGGACCGGAAGCGGCAGCGGATGTGCAAGCCGAATTAAGCAAGGACCCGGCATGGCTGCGGATCGTTGAGCTGCAGGCGCTGAACAAGCCGTTTGATGTTCGCACTGAATGGCAACAGCTGCTGATGCGCTCAGAGCCTGAGGCCAGGGAGCAGTTAACCCTGATGGCCGGTGATCGCCAATGGCACGCCATGGGTGTGGAGGGCACTATTCAGGGCAAGCTGTGGGATCATGTCAGCCAGCGTTTCCCTTTCGCCCACGACCGTCAGTTTGAATCTGCCGCCAAAGAATTTCAGGTCAATGCTGATGAGATCAGAGCCATCGCCCGGCGTGAAAGCGCCTTTTTCAGCCATGCCCGCTCCGGGGTTGGTGCCCGTGGACTGATGCAGTTGATGCCTGCGACCGCCAAACAAACCTCAAACAAACATAATCTGAATTACCGCAAAGAGAGCGACCTGTTCGATGTGCCGCTGAATGTCACCCTCGGCAGCGCCTATTACAGCGGCCTGCTGGCACGTTTTGACAATAACCGAATCCTTGCCACTGCAGCTTATAACGCCGGTCCTCACCGGGTAAACGCCTGGCTTGAACGCAGCAATAATCAGTTGGATGCCATCAGTTTTATCGAGTCCATCCCATTCAGGGAAACCCGGGAGTATGTGCAGGCAGTGTTCAGCTATCGCCTCATATACGAGCAGCTGGCCAACAAGCCTGTCACGCCGCTGCTGTCAGACATCGAGCAGTCCCGTCGCTACTGAGCCACCACAACCAACGCCTCCACAACCAAATCGTTGATCAGTCACCTCAGACGCGGGTCCCGGACATGGGACCCGCATGGCAGGCCCGTTGACAATTCGACCTGATGGTAATCGACATCCCGACAGTGACGTACTGATATCCGGCTTGCAGAAATCAGCCAGACCTTCGCCCTGTGACCGCAACTTTTTTGAAAAACACCTCATCATGGTTCAAAATTTAATCTCAACATCAGTAAGTTAAATTGCCCAAACAGGCAATATCCGGCAGCACAGAAGAAAGCGCATACTGAGCCGGTCTGCTGTTTATGTTGTCAGTTACCGTTTCGATACAGATGGCAGAGAGTATTGGCCGGCGACGATATCAGGGAACTCAATCAGGCAAATGGCCGACTTCCGGGAGGGAAGATGTCAGAGCAAATCAAGCGACTCGTTGGCCAGCTGGAGCAGGTGTTGCTGGGCAAACCCGAGCATATCAAACTGGCGGTAACCTGCATTCTTGCCCGCGGTCATTTGTTGATTGAAGATCTGCCCGGCATGGGAAAAACCAGTCTGTCCCAGGCGATGGCCCAGAGTCTGGGATTCAGTTATCAGCGTATTCAGTTCACCAGCGATCTGCTGCCTGCCGATATTCTCGGAGTGACCATCTTTGACAAACATCAGGGGCAGTTTGCATTTCATCCCGGGCCCATCTTCCGCCAGATGGTGCTGGCCGATGAGATTAACCGCGCCAGCCCCAAGACCCAGTCCGCCCTGCTCGAAGCCATGGCCGAGCATCAGATCACCGTCGATGGCAGCACCTACCCGTTACCTACCCCATTTTTTGTTATCGCCACCCAAAACCCCATAGAGCAGTCGGGCACCTTTCCCCTGCCTGAATCTCAGCTGGATCGGTTTTTGATGCGCATTTCCATCGGCTATCCCTCTATGGATGCAGAAATGGCGATGCTCAAGGGCGAAGGACTGACAGGTTATCGCGATACTCTGCCCCAGTGTTTGTCACCGGCAGAGCTGCTGAAACTGCAGGAACAGGTCGATAAAATATCCGTCTCGGATGCGCTGCTGAAATACCTGCTGTCTCTGGTAGAAACCTCCAGACAACAAAATGAAGGTTATGGGCTGTCCCCCCGGGCCAGTAAAGCGCTGCTGCAGGCAGCAAAAGCCTGGGCACTGATCCAGGGACGCAGCTATCTTATCCCGGAAGATGTTCAGGCCGTGTTTACGCCGGTAGCCCAGCACCGGATGCGATCCAGCAGCCAGGCCCAGGGTGAGGCCATCTGCAGTCGCATTCTTACTGAAGTCAACCCGATCCAATGAACAGTATCAGCCGCAGGCAAAGCAAAGGGCTGTGGCAGCGCTGGCTTGACTATAAGCTGCCGGCGGCCAGACAGCATACCCTGTCCCATAACGGCATTTTTATTTTGCCCACCGCCTTTGGCATCTTCTGGCTGCTGTTGGTGGTGCTGCTGTTTTTATTCGGCACCAACTATCAGAACAACCTGGTGATCGCCCTGTCACTGATCATGGGCAGTATTTTCAATACCTGTCTTATCTTCGGCTACCGCAATCTGGCGGGACTGACGCTGAAATCCGGCTTGCCTGCCCAGGTTTATGCCGGCGAGACCCTGGCTATGCCTATCCAGCTCGATGCCCGCCACGCCGGCTGGCAAATTGAACTGGCTTATCCCGGTAACCAGACCACTGAAATTCCCAGAATTACCGGTCATCCTTTGCAGGTACTGGTGGCTATCCGCCAGACCCTGCGGGGTCGGTTAACACCGGGACGGCTGAAAGTCTCCTCCTGCTACCCCATGGGATTGTGCCGGGCCTGGTCGCATCTGGATATGGCGGTGGAGCCACTGGTATTTGCCGCCCCAATCAAACCGGAACATGCAAAACGCTACACAGGACAGGCGGGACAAAGGGATCTGCAAAGTGGTACCCGGGTTGCCGGTGTCGATGAATTCAGTGGCCTGAGAGACTATATCCCCGGCGAATCCCCCAAACAGATTGCCTGGAAACAGGTCGCGCAGGGCCGGGGAATGCTGATAAAACAATTTGAACAGCCCCATGGCAATGCTATCTGGCTCACCTTGCCGGATGAGCAGGCGCTGGAGCAGCACCTCAGTGCGCTGGGATATCTGGTGGACAATCTCAGTCGGGACAAGCAAATATTTGGTCTGTCGCTGATCAGCATCACTCTGGGACCGGGAACCGGTGAAGCACACCGCTTGGCCTGTCAGGAAGCGATTGCGCTGTATCGGGGAGGACAGTCATGAACCCATTTTCCCGACGCCCGCCTCCTCTCCCCATGGCCCAGGAGCTGATCCCCCGCATCACCTCTTTCTGGCTGCTGGTCATCAATCTGGCGGTGCTGACTCCGCTATACGATGAACTGACCCCCTGGACCCTGGCCATCTGCGCCATTTGTTTTGTCTGGCGCATCGGTATCTTTCTGGGCAAGGTTGCCCGTCCGCCCAGATTGCTGGTCAGTGTGCTGGCCATGGCATCAGCGGCAACACTGCTGCTGATCACCGGCCAGCTGGGCACGCTGAGTACGCTTATCAATTTGCTGATCCTCGGCTATGCGCTCAAATTCATCGAGATGCGCCAGCGGCGTGATGTCAAAGCCATTATTCTGGTGGGCTACTTTCTGATCGCCCTGACCTTTGTCAACAATCAATCCATCCTCAGTACCTTGCATCTGTTGCTGGTCACTGTGGTCAATACTGCCGGGCTTATCAGCCTGTATCAGGGTAAAACCCGGCCGTTGGATCCGCTGACCGGCGCCCTGACCATCACGCTGCTGAGTCTGCCGCTGGCAGCGCTGTTGTTTCTGGTGCTGCCGAGATTCTCGCCATTGTGGATGGTACCGGATACCAATAAAGCCACCACGGGTCTGTCAGATACCGTTCGTCCGGGTGATATCCGCAACCTCACCCGCAGCGCACAACTGGCTTTTCGGGCGACTTTCTATGGCGATGTGCCCCCCAATGAACAACTCTATTGGCGGGCGCTGGTACTGGACAGTTACGATGGCAAAGCATGGAATCAGAACCCAACGATAAAAGCGCTGCAGGCCAACACACCGGCCATCGCCAACCAGCGGCGCGCCCCCAAGGGATACGGCCTCTCCTATCAGGTGATCGCCGAGCCAAGCGGCACTCACTGGCTGTTTTCTCTGGATCTGGGCTACAGCGACAGTCGGGGCGTGGTCAACCTGGCCGATGCCAGATTGTTCGCCAAACGCCGCGTGGAGCAGCAATTTGGTTATGAAGTCACCAGCTATTTCGACGCGATCCGCGACCAGCGGCTCAGCGTGGCAGAGCGTCAGCAGAATCTGTATTTACCGCCTGACAGCAACCCCCGCACCCGGGAATGGGGACAGCAACTGGCCCGGCAATATCCCCACCCCGCGATAAGGGTTCAGCAGATGATGAACCACTTCGCAGCCCAGCCCTATTTTTATACGCTGTCACCGCCGGCAACCGGGGTTAATCAGGTTGATGACTTCCTGTTCGATAATCGCGCCGGCTTTTGTGTCCACTATGCCAGCGCACTGGTGGTACTGGCCCGTGCCAGTGGCCTGCCGGCCCGGATGGTCACCGGCTATCAGGGCGGCGAATACAATGCCACCGCAGGCTATGTCAGCGTGTATCAGTACATGGCACATGCCTGGACTGAGATCTGGTTGCCTGAACGTGGCTGGGTCAGCTTTGATCCCACCGCCATGGTCGCGCCGGAGCGGGTGCTGGATGGATTCGATGCGCTGTTTTCGCCCGAAGAAAGCTATCTGCTGGACAACCCACTCTCCAGTCTGAGACTAAAAAACTGGCCCTGGCTGGATCAGTGGCGCCTGTACCTGAGCAGTCTGGACTATTACTGGAGCGTCTGGGTACTGGGCTTTAATGGCGAGAAGCAAACCCGCATGCTCAAAGCACTGCTGGGCAGCGCCTCGACGGAGCGTATCGGACTGTTGATGCTTGGCGGTATTCTGGCCGTGCTGGTTTTGCTTGGCTGGTATACAGGTTTATTGCGACTCCCCCGGCGACGGGACAAGCTGCTGCGCCGCTATCACAGATTATTGCAGGCACTCAGACGCCTGGGGGTTGAACTGACCGATGGTGACGGCCCAAGAACCGTGGCGGCCAAAGTCAGCCGCTTCAACCCTCACTGGCAGGACGCCATTACCCGCATCACCGATGCGATGGAACACCTCATGTTTGATCCTACCCAGGCCCCCCAGCAAAAATCGGAGCTCAAGAGCCAGTGCCTGAATCAGATAGAGCGTCTGCTACTGCTGCTCGCCCTGCACCGTTCAACGCCGACCCTGATGCGGGAATTGCCGGGAAAAGCAGCGAGATAGTCAGGCAACAGGGCAATCCATCCCGGCTTTATTGAACACGACAAATCAAACACATAGAATGGCATTCTGGTTCATCATTCACGCCATTCATGCTGCATCATATCCAGTCCAACCAAATGGAGCGCCTGTCACAGAAGCTGGCGCAATTGCTGACATTACCCAGTGATGCCCCACTGCTGACCCAGGATCAGATCCTGGTGCAAAGCCCGGGTATGTCGACCTGGCTGAGACTGGAGATCGCCCGTCATAACGGCATCGCCGCCGCCCAGGAATTTCCGCTGCCCTCCAGTTTTATCTGGCAACTGTGCTATTTGCTGCTGAAAGGCGTCCCCAAAGAGAACCCCTTTACCAAGGCGGCCATGACCTGGAAACTGATGGCTATTTTGCCGGGGCTTATCGAGCGCGAGCATTTCGCCCCGCTGCGTCACTACCTTGGCAGTCCACAGCGTGATGACCGGGAGTTGAAGCTGTACCAGCTGGCCGGGCGGATCGCCGATATTTTTGACCAATACCTGGTGTATCGCCCCGACTGGATCCTGGGCTGGGAGCAGGATCAGCAGCCGCTGGAGCTTGAGCCGTCACAGCGCTGGCAAAGCGAGCTGTGGTGTGAGCTGGTTGACTATAACCGGACACTCGGCCAGAGCCATTATCACCGAGCCAATCTGCATCAGGCACTGATAGAAGCGCTGAACAATCCACAGCAGGATATCTCTGCCCTGCCGCCGCGGCTGTTTGTGTTTGGCATCAGCTCCATGGCGCCCCAGACGCTGGATGTGCTCTATGCGCTGGCCGGTCGCATGGATGTGTTTATGCTCAGTCTCAGCCCCTGTCGGCACTACTGGGGTGATATTGTTGACCCCAAAGCCCGCGCACGTATGGCGCTTAACTACAGCGAAAAGAAACAACTTCCCGAATACTGGGAACAAACGCTGGATGTCGGTAATCCGCTGCTGGCCAACAACGGTAAAATGGGCCGGGAAATGCTGGATTTGGTGCTCGAGCTGGCACCGGATCATCTGCAGTTGCATGAGTTTTATGCCGAGCCCCGCCACGACACTCTGCTGCACTCAGTGCAGGGCGATATTCTGGAGATGGAAACCCTGGGTGAGTCGCTGGGCACCTCAGTTGACAGCTATCTGAATCTGGCGCGCCGCAAAAAACTGGCCGCAGATGATGACTCCATCACTCTGCGCAGTTGCCACAGCCCACTGCGGGAGGTGGAAACCCTGCATGATCACCTGCTGCACCTGTTTAAACGTGACCCACAGCTGAGCCCCAGAGACATAGTGGTGATGCTGCCGGACGTGGCGGCCTATGCACCTTACATTGATGCCGTGTTTTCCGCCCGCACCGGTAAACATGCCATTGCGTACGCTATTGCCGATCGCGGCGCGGCGCAGGAATCGCCACTTATCAGCAGCTTTTTGAATCTGCTGACACTGGACCGCAGCCGCTTTGGCCTCAGTGAGGTGTTGTCCATCCTCGAAGTGCCCGCGGTAATGGCCAGATTTGATATTCAGGACGACGAGCTGGAGCAGCTAAAACTCTGGCTGCAGCACGCCGGTGTGCGCTGGGGACGGGATCGACAAGCCAGTCAGCAACAGGGGCTGCCGGCCTTTGACAAGCACTCCTGGGCCTTTGGGATCCGCCGGATGATCCTCGGTTATGCCCTCGGGGATGATGCCAGTCTGTATCAGGGCGATCTGCCTCTGGCCGGGATTGAAGGCCAGTCGGCGCAGGCGCTGGGTAAGCTGCTGAACTTTGTTGAAGCACTGGATGCCACCCGCGAGCAGCTTTGTCAGCAGGGCGACCTGCGGCTGCGGGTAAGCCAATTGAGCGAACTTCTGGATACCTTCTACCTGGCGCTGCCTCAGGATGACGGTGTACGGGACGATTTGAACGAAATCCGCAAAGCCATCGACAAATTCAGCGGTGAAACCCTGCAGTCAGGCTTTACCGGCGCGCTGTCGCTGAAAGTACTCAGCCAGTGGTTCACGGCCAGCCTCAGTGAAAGCCGGGTGGGCCAGCGTTATCTGGCAGGCAGCGTGAACTTCTGCACCCTGATGCCCATGCGCTCCATCCCCTTCAAAATTGTCTGCCTGCTGGGGATGAACGATGGCGTGTACCCCAGGGTGCAATATCCTGTGGGATTTGATTTGATGGCCCATCATGGGGCAAGACGCGGCGATCGTTCACGGCGTCTGGATGACAGATACCTGTTTCTGGAAGCGCTGCTGTCCGCGCGCCAGCAGCTCTATATCAGCTATATAGGTCACAGCGAGCGTGACAACGCCGAGCGCATTCCCTCGATGCTGGTGTCGGAATTACTGGAATACTGTCAGCTGTGTTTTTGCCCGATGGACGTTGACCTCAATGCCCTGGCTGATGCCGATGCGCAAGCCCTGGCACGGGCAGGCGAGCAGGCCGCCTGCGCGCTGCTTGATAAACTGCTAATCCACCAGCCGCTGCAACCCTTTGACCCACGCCTGTACAGCGATAATCAGGACGCGCTGGCGCGCAGCTTCGCGCCGCAGTGGTGTCCGGCTGCCGTCGATACCAGCGATGCCGCAGAAAGCCCCTTTGTCAGTGCGCCACTGCAAAGCAGCGAGGGACAGTTGCTGGGCAGTCAGGCAACTGACGAGCTGGAACTGTCATCCCTTATCCGCTTTTATCGCAGTCCGGCGCAGTATTTCTGCCAGCGGTCACTGAAAGTTGATCTGTCGCTGGAGCTTGAGTCCACTGAAGATGATGAACCCTTTGCCCTGGATTCACTTGACCGCTATCAGCTGCAGCTGATGATGATAGAAGATGCACTCGCCCGGGAAGATGGTGAAGTCAGCACTGCATTGCTGGACAGAGTCAGGGCCGATGGCCGGTTGCCTATGGCGCCCTTTGATAACCTGCTGCTGACTCAGTACCGCCGGGATATCGCCCCAGTGGTGGAGCGTACCCGCTATATGCGCGGTTATGAACCCCGCAGCGCAATTCCAAAGCCCACGCCAGTGGATATCAATATACCGCTGCACCATGCTGGCAGCTCATTCAATCTGGTAGGCCGAATCGACGAGCTGTATCCCAAGGGACTTGTCAATATCCGCCCGGGAACCACCAAGCCCAAGGACTTGCTGCGTCTGTACCTGTGCCACCTTTGTCTGTGTGCCATGGGCATGAATAAACCCGCTTACCTGTTGGATATGGGCCACTTCCACGCCCTCACGCCCATTGCACAGGAGGAGGCAAAAGCCAGGTTGCAGCACCTTTGCCAGCTGTATTTCACCGGGTTGGCACAGCCATTGCCGTTTATGGCCAAAACCTCGCTGGCCTGGCTGGATGCCAAATATGATGCCGACAACGAAGATAAATCCCCCGCAGAGCTGATCGAATCGCTGGAGTCAGTGTGGATTGACGATGCCGGTTACGGCGATGGTGCCGATCCTTTCAACGCCCGGGTGTTCCGCTTCCCCGATGATTTCCTCGGCGACGAAGCACTCAGCTTTGGTCCATTGGCAGAGAGCATTTTAACCCCCATGAAGAGTCTGTATCACACCGACAATCTCAACAAACTGGCTGATTACGTCGAAGGAGGCCAGTCATGAGCAGCGCTGCCAATCCGCCCATCAATACCCCTGAGGCAATGCCTGCGGGCAACACCAATACGGCCAGGCCACTGGATCCGCTAACGCTGCCACTTGAGGGCCGACGGCTGATCGAGGCCAGTGCCGGTACCGGCAAAACCTACACTATCTCGGGTCTGTACCTGCGATTGCTGCTGGGGCAGCCGGACCGGGCAGCGCTGACCTGTGAACAAATCCTGGTGGTGACCTTCACCAATGCCGCCACCGAGGAGCTGCGCGACCGTATCCGGCGGCGCATCCGGTTGTGTTTCCAGTGTTTTGTCGGACTGCCGGTGGAAGATGAGTTTATCAGGCAGCTCTATCATGACTGTCCTGAGCAGGAGCGGCCACTGGCACTTAAACGGCTGGATCTGGCGCTCAAATCCCTGGATGAGGCCGCTATTTTCACCATTCACGGCTTTTGTCAGCGAATTTTGTCTGACATGGCGTTTGAGTCGGCGTTGCTGTTTGAGTCAGAATTTACCCTGGATGACAGCCAGTATCTTGCCCAGAGTGTGCGCGATTACTGGCGTGCCAGCTGCTATCCCTTGAGTGAAACGCTGGCGGGCGCCATCGCCGCCAACTTTGCCACCCCGGATGATCTGGGCCGACAACTGCGGCCGCTGCTTGGTGCCAGTCAGGCACAGGCCAGCCGTATCCCTGCATCGTTTGAGACCTTAAAACAGCAGCTAAGTACCAGTATCAGCCGCCTGAAGCTGGCCTGGCCCAGTGGCCGGGATGAGCTGGAAGCCCTGCTGCACACTCTGCCGCTCAATGGCACCAGTTATGGCAAGCAGACTGACGGTTATCCGAAGCTCACCGCCATGCTTGAACGCATGGATAACTGGGCCAGATTCCAGACCGGTTTGCCGGATACCAAATTGCTGGCAGGACTGTCACTGTCGTCACTGAAACTCAAAAAAGGCGGCGAGCTGCCCACTGCGCAGCAGGCACCGCTGCTGGCGCAGATTGAAACGCTCAACCAAACGCTGACAGATCTGCTGCCGGCCTTCCTGTATGAAGCCCGTATCCGTATTGACAAGAGATTCAATGAACTGAAAGCCGAGCGTAATCTGCTCAGCCCGGACGATCTGCTGCTGACTCTGGCCCGCGCCGTGGGTTTGGCACGAAGCGATACTCAGGAGTCAGAGCAGCCACAGGCTCAGGCTCAGGCTCAGGCTCAGGCTCAGGCACTGACCAGCGCGCTGGGTGAGCGGCTCAGAGCCAGCATAGCCAGACGCTTCCCGGTAGCGCTTATCGATGAGTTTCAGGATACCGACCCACTGCAATATGGTATTTTTTCCAGTATCTATCCGGCAGCAGCCCAGGCGCTGATGCCAGCTGATGCGGTGCATGACTCGGCAACACAAGGCCAGGCCAACCACACCCTGCTGATGATCGGCGATCCCAAACAGGCCATTTATGCCTTTCGTGGTGCCGATATTTTCACTTACATCAGCGCCCGTCAGGGCACACCCCATCACTACAATCTGGGCACCAACTTCCGCTCGGCAAGCCAGATGGTGGCTGCCGTCAATGCGCTGTTTATGCACAGCCAGGATCCGTTTATCAGTCAGGAGATCCCGTTCGAGCCGGTCGCCGCAGCGGATAAAGGTGCCAAAACGCTGACAGAGCCAAATTCTGATAACCGGGCACTGAATATCCGGCTGCTGGCCGAAGATGACCTCAAAGGGCTGAACAAAACCCGCGCCCGTAAACTGCTGGCCGCCGATGCCGCCGAAGAAATCGCCCGCCTGCTCAACGCCGCCGAAGACGGCTGCTGCCTGCTTGCCGATAAAGCGCGGGCACTGAAAGCCAGGGATATTGCCGTGCTGGTGCGCGATCGCAACGAAGCGGGCGTGATGCAGCAGGCGCTTAAAACCCGGGGCATAGGCGCGGTATTTCTCAGCCGTGACAGCGTTCTGGGGACAGAGCAGGCCAAAGAGATGCTGCTTATCCTGCGGGCACTGGCCAATCCCAGGGATGAGCGCGCCATTCGCTCGGCGCTGGCCTGTCGGCTGCTGGGCTTCGATGCTCAGGCGATTCATCAATTCAATCAATCGGAAGATCTGCGCAGCGACATTCTCGATGCCTTTATGCAGCTGCATGAACACTGGAGCCGCCGCGGCGTGATGCCGGCTCTGCTGATGCTGGCCGAACGCTATCAACTGCTGCATCGATTGGCGGGCACAGTGGATGCCGACCGCAAGCTGACCGATTTTCGTCATCTGGCCGAGCTGTTGCAGCAAAAGTCCACTGAGCTCGATGGCATCAGCGCGCTGGTGAACTGGTATGAGCAGGAGCTGAGCCAAAGCAGCGGCGCCGAAGAGCAGCAGCTGCGTCTGGACAGCGAGCAAAATCTGGTGCAAATCGTCACCATCCACAAAAGCAAGGGCCTTGAGTACCCGGTGTGCTTTATTCCTTTTGTCAGCCTGGCGCGGGATGGCAGCCGCCGGCCATCGCCTATGCTGTATCACGCTCACAACCGCCTGCTGTGGGATCTTGATGCCAGCGACGAAGCCTGGGAAGCCGCCAAACGCGAGAATCTTGCCGAAGATCTGCGTCTGCTTTATGTGGCACTGACCCGGCCCGTGTATCGCTGCTACCTGTCAATTACCAACCATTGCCGGATGAACAAAAGCGGTATCAACAGTTATCTGCATGAAACGGCCATCGGCTATCTGCTGGGGATCAATGACAAGAGCTGCTACTTCGCCGATCTGCAGCACGCCGCAGGCATGCTGTGCCAGCCGCATCCGGCGGCGATGGCATTGCAGCAGATAAGCGACTCGCCGGCCGTGACGCTCCTTCGCGCCGCCCGGGATCAGCACATCGCTGACTACGCAGCGCTTGAACCCGCGCCGCGCAGTACCACGCCCTGGCGGGTAGGCAGTTATTCGGGTCTGGTGAAACACCTGCCCCATGAGCAAACCTCGCCCGGTGCCGGAGATGAGCAGCTCACCGAAGAGGTTTCTGTGCCGCTGGAGCAGGAACCTGTGGCAAACCGCTTCAGTTTCGATCGTGGTGCCAATGCCGGCTCCTTCATGCACCTGGTGCTGGAAGAAATTGACTTTACCCAAGCCGCTGCCGATTTGCCGCAAGTGCTGCCGTCAGCCATGGCGCAATACGGCATTGCCGAACACTGGCAGGATATTCTCAATGACTGGTATCTGGATTTATTGAATGCCCCCCTGAGCGGAGGGCCAATCCCGTCTCAGACCAGTGCTGCTCCTACGCCACTGATGCTGGCCGCCCTTAAGCCATCGCAAAAACTGGTAGAGATGGAGTTCTATCTGCCTCTGGGAGACTGCCACACGGGTACCGCTGCCCCTGTGGATCCCGCCACCAACGCTATTGAACAAAGTGATTTGGCGCAAAACAATATGGCTCAGAACAACATAGCACTGAGCGACATAGCCCTGAGCAAACTGCTGCAGCGATACGGCTATGGCGGCGAGCTGAAATTCGACGCCTTTGCCGGGATGCTCAAAGGCTTTATCGACTTAACCTTTGAATATCATGGACAATATTTTATTGCCGACTATAAATCCAACCATCTTGGGGATGACTTCGATGCCTATTCCCAGGTCAATATGAGCCGCGCCATCGCCGCTCACCGGTATGATTTGCAGTACATTCTTTACACGCTGGCACTGCACCGGCTACTTAAGACCCGCCTGCCGGACTATGACTATGACCGCCATATCGGCGGCTGTTTCTATCTGTTTTTACGGGGAATGTCCGCTGACCATCCGGGCAGTGGCGTATTCTTCGATAAACCCGAGCAGGCCCTTATTCAGGAGCTCGATGCCCTGCTTCGCGGCCAATCTGCCAATCAATCCATGCGCCATGAACAACGGGAGCTGAGTTTATGATCCACACCACCATGCCCCTGGAGTCACTGCTCAAACAGCTGGAGCAGGAACGTCTGCTGACGCCGCTGGATAGACATTTTGCCCTGCAGATGGCCGCAATGCACCCAGGCCAGGGTGAATTGTTTGCGGTGATCTGTGCACTGCTGAGCCGCCAGTTATCGGCGCAGCACGCCTGTCTGCCCATCGACGCCATCGTACCGGACAATCCGTTTGGGCAGCGCAACCCGGACATCCGTATCCAGGCAGACATCAGCACCCTGATCACGGCCATTGCCGGTTTCAGTGCTGTAGGTCAAAGCGGTGATAACACGCCTCTGGTGCTCGATGGCAACCGCCTGTACCTCAAGCGCTACTTTGACTTTGAACAGCGGGTCGCCAACCGACTGCTGCAGGCCGCCGCCAACCGCTATACCGTCAGGGCGCAGACCGCTCAGGCACTGCAGGTCCTGTTTGCCGATAACAGCCAGCAGGGTATCGATTGGCAGAAAGTGGCCACTGCCACCGCCGTGTGCAATCAGTTCGCGGTGATTACCGGTGGCCCCGGCACAGGCAAAACCACCACAGTCACCAAGCTATTGATGTTATTGTGCCTGAGCGGCGATATGACCATACGTCTGGTCGCCCCAACAGGCAAAGCCGCAGCACGGCTGAGCGAATCCATCAAGGCGTCCAAACAGCGGCTGCGAAGCGAACTCTCGCCTTACGCCGGGCAGCTGGATTTAACCGCCATCGACGCCATCCCCGAAGAAGCCGCAACCCTGCATCGCCTGCTAGGGGTGATCCCCGGCTCCCATCAGTTCCGGCATCACAGTGGCAATCCGCTGCATCTGGATCTGCTGATCGTCGATGAAGCCTCTATGGTGGACTTGCCCATGATGGACCGGCTGCTCGATGCCCTGCCCGCCCACGCCCGCCTGATCCTGCTGGGGGATCAGGATCAGCTGGCCTCGGTGGAAGCCGGAGCCGTGCTGGCGGATATCTGCGCCGGTCTGAAAACCGCCGATGACTGGCAGATGCGCTACGAAGAAACCTTCGCCGCGGCCTTGGGGCGCCTCACCCGTGCGGATCTGACCGCCTGTGTCAGCGCCAGCCCCGGCATAGGCAACAACCTGTGCATGCTGCGCCACAGCCACAGATTTAAAGGCGATGCCGGCATTGGTGTGCTCGCCAAAGCGGTCAATCAATGTGACAAAGCCGCCATCCGCGCCGCCTGGCAAGGTGAATTTGCAGAGCTTGAATGGATAGACCATGGCGCGCAGCGTCAGGGGCTGGAATCGTTGCTCAGACAGGCCTGTGAGGCATTCCGCGATTATCTTGAGGTGATACACAGACCGGACTTCACTCCCGAGGCGATTATTGAGCGGTATAACCAGTACCGCATCCTGTGTGCCACCCGCGCCGGCGAGTTTGGCGTGGAAGGTATCAATGCCCATGTGACAGCGGCGCTCAAACAAGCCGGTCTGATAAACCCTACCAGCGAGTTTTATCCCGGCAGGCCGGTGATCATTCAGAATAATGATTACAACCTTGGCCTGTTCAATGGCGACATCGGCATCATATTGCCCTGCCACGAGAGCCGCCGCCTGATGGCACACTTTATTCAGGCCGACGGGACAGTGCTCAAAGTGTTGCCGGCTCGCCTGCCGGGCCACGAAACCTGCTTTGCCATGACAGTGCATAAGTCCCAGGGCAGCGAATTTGCCTCGGTCGCCCTGGTGCTGCCCCCCACGCCGAGTCCGGCTCAGTGGCAGCTGCTGACCAAAGAGCTGGTGTATACCGCCATTACCCGGGCCAAGTGCCATTTTACCTGTCTGGGTAGCCACCGGGTATTTGAGGGGGCCAGCATGCAGCGCACCTTAAGGGCTTCCGGGCTGGCAGCCCGGCTGTGGGGCGACTCAGACAATCAATAACAGTGACCGACTGCACAGAATTACAGCAGGCACGCCTTGCCTGCACTGTTCACGCGCCCTACACTGGCGTGATTTGCATTACAGCGCCATCACGGCATGCTGGAGAAACGATGACCCAATACAATGTGCTTTTGCTTTGTGGCGGCGGTGGCAGTGAACATGCCATCTCGCTGATGTCGGCAAGCTACCTGAAAACCAATCTGCAGTCCCTGCCCCAGTTCAATGTGCTGTGGCTGGAGCTGATGGCTGATGGCCGCTACCGTCTGGAAGATGGCAGCTTCGCCCGTTTTGAAGCCGATAAACAAGTGATTTTTGACGATGGCCGTGCGGCATTTGCGGTGGATTATGTGATGCCCTGCATTCATGGCTACCCGGGCGAAACCGGTGACATTCAGTCCTGGTTTGATTTGATTAAGCTGCCCTATTTTGGCTGCAACGGCGAAGCCAGCGTCAACTGCTTCAACAAGATCACCGCCAAGATGTGGTTTTCCGCACTGGGGATCCCCAACACGCCTTATCTGTTTCTGGATGAACCCGGTGAGCTGGCTGAGGCGCAAACCAAAGTTGCACTGGAAGAATGGGGATCGGTGTTTATCAAGGCCGCGTCTCAGGGCTCGTCGGTGGGCTGTTATAAAGTCGATAAGGCTGAAGACATTGCCCGGGTGCTGAATGAAGCATTCACCTTCAGTCCCTATGTGATTGTGGAGAAAACCATTATCGCCCGTGAGCTGGAAGTCGCCACCTATGAATATGACGGTGACATTGTCGCCAGTTTCCCCGGTGAAATCGTCTGCGCCAGCAACACCTTCTACAGTTTCGAAGAGAAGTACGACAGCAAAAGCCAGGCGATCACCCATGTGCGCGCCCCCGATTTGCCTGCCGACGTTGCCGAGCAGATCCGCAGCTACGCCATCAAGGCTTTCAAAGGCATGAAGCTGCGTCACCTGTCGCGCATCGATTTCTTCCTGACTCAGGATAACGAAATTCTGCTCAATGAAATCAATACCTTCCCTGGGATGACGCCAATTTCCATGTTCCCCAAAATGCTGATTGGCAACGGCCATGATTTCGCCCGAATGCTGGAGCAAAACATCATGGCACAGCTGCAACACAAATAAGCCGCCAATGCCCGGATAAAAAAATCCAGCCAATTGGCTGGATTTTTGTCGGTCTCAGGCCGTCAGCTCAACCCTTTGGCAGTTTAAACTCGCCCAGCATAGCGCTTTGCCGCTCAGCCAGCTCAGACAGGAAGTTGGAGGCCTGACTCGACTCATCAATGCCACAGACATTCTGGTTGATAGCTTCCTTGATGCCGTTGAGGGACTGACTGATCTCTTCCGATGCCCGGGATTGCTGCTCAGCCGCCACCGACATTTCAGTGGCACTCTGGTTGATGTTGGATACCGAGCTGTGAATACTCTCCAATTTGCTGACCGCTTCACGGGACGTGTCGCGCACTTCATCAACCTGACTCAGACAGGCCACCACTCTGTGCTGGGCATCATCTGAGCGGGCCTGCAGTTCACCGATGATCTGCTTGATATGCTCGGTGGAACTCTGGGTTTTGGCCGCCAGCGCCCGCACTTCATCGGCCACCACGGCAAAGCCCCGCCCCATGGCACCGGCACGGGCCGCTTCAATCGCGGCATTCAGTGCCAGCAAATTGGTCTGATCGGAGATATTGCTGATCACAGTCACCACCTCAGCGATGCTGTGGCATCTGTCCTTTAACGTTTCCACCACCACAGCAGTGTCATTCAGCTCAGCCGTCAGCTGATCGGCCCGTTCATTGTTGTGCAGCACTATGGTGCGCCCTTCATGACAGGCATCCAGCGCAAGATTGGCCCGCGCTTCAGTGGTCCGAGCCGAATCAGCCACAATTCCGGCAGAGGTCGACATCTCGGTCACTGCGGTGGCGATTTGATCGACCTGACAACTCTGCTCCTCGGCATTGGCGCTGCTTTGCACCATCACCGCCGCCAACTCGGTTGCCGATGATGACACCTCCACGCTCTGATCCTGAATACTGCGGATAACCCGATTGATGGCGTTCATGGTCTGATCGGCATCCGCAGCCAGCCTGCCCAGTTCGTTGCGGCCCTGAATGCCGGTAAAACGGGTAAAGTCTCTGGCAGCCATGCCTGCAAGAGAATTGCCCAGCACCGCAAACACCGCCACAAAATGGCGGGCAATATACAGACTGAAAAGAACGGCCAGTACCGCCGCAAACACCCAGGAGCCGGTCTGGATATTGACGACTCTGGCGATACTGTGACCGGTCTGGGCATTGAAGTCTGCGCGAACGTCGGCATGGCGTTCGATGACCGACAACAGGTGTTCGCGGATATTCTGCGCCAACGATGCCCGCTCGGCAGCCAATTGCTCAAGCCTTTGGGAATATTGCAAAAATTCTCTGTTGGTTGCGCCGTATTCGAGATAAACCTTGTCATGGAACTGGCGCACCGCAGGGATCGTCAGATAAGGTGCCAGCAGACTGCCAACATTGGCGTAGCGACGCATCAGCTCATCATAATTGGCGGCGTCCCGCATAAAATAGATTTGTGTCAGGTTGGAATAGTACCAGTCAAACTGAGAGGTCAGCTCGGCAGCATCGGTACGCCACTGACTGATATCCAGTCCGGGATTTTGCGTTACATAAGCCATCACCGCTGACTCCATCTGCATCAGGGGATACCACAGAGACGGTGTTTCCTTGCTCCAGCGGTGGCCCAGCATATTGATACATTCAACACTGCCATCCATGGTTGCCACATACTTGTCCATCAGTGCCAATACTGTCTGCAATTCCTGACGACTGGCCTGGGTCATATTGGGATTGTCGATAAGATCGCGTCTGGCCTGCTCTTTCAGCGCCGCAGAGCGGACCTGCAGCTCCTGCATCATCGCTGGCATGTCCGCTACCTGAGCACGCAGGATATCCCTCGTTAAGGTGCGGATATTGTTCCATTTGTTGTCTAGCTCAGCGGCGGCCTCGGTGCGGTTGGCAGTATTGTCCACCAGGTTGTTGTTGATACTGACCTGCTTCAACTCCAGATAAATACTGGCGGCCACCAGACCGAAAAGTAACAGGGTAATAAGCACAGGTAACAGCAGCAGCTTGTTAAGCGACAGGTTGGCTATCCAGGCCGGAATATTGGATTTGGTCGTCATGGGATTCCTATCCGTCAAAGGCAGAGAAAACGGCACGTCAATGACTCCGATTGCTCCTGCACTGTGACAGCCGGAGCAATCCGAAGGCTTCAATCAGGCAAATAGCGACCCAAAAACATACGGAATAAAGCGCCTGCAGCCCAAATAGTGTGAACCAACCGACTGTTTAACAGTGTTTCATCCTGTTTAAGAAGTGAATTGCAATATCCGGCAGGAATAAGCCCTTTGTTTTATACAACCACAGTGTCTTGCCGCGACCAGCCAGGTTGCTCATAGTGGTAACCTGCTATCTTTTTGGGGCCTGGCCATGAACCGCAAAACAGCGGGTAACCCTAGCATCACAGGTACAGATACTGGGATCCTGGATACTGTCTATGCCGGAGGAGCCTACCGGATCGAACAGCGACGTGGTGCAGACCGCCGTCGCCGCGGGAGCCGGCCGACATGTCACTGGCACAACTATGAACGCAGGGCTGACTGTTGCCGACGCGGACAAACATGCGTATCTCAACATGTGGATATTCGGGTGTAATTGACAGCCGCCGACACATTTCCCTTAACGGGATGCAGAGCTGAGGAATGCCCTCCTGATATCCCTCAGCAGATGGGCCCGAATATCGTCCAGAATAAACGCTGTCTTAAATTCTCTTCATGCAACCGACTTAACCCCGGCCTCACTTTATAATCCCCTGACTCAACGCAGGAAATGGAAACTTTCATGAATACCAAGCCTCTCCTTGTGATCAGCCTGTTAAGCACTCTCGGTCTCAGCGCCTGTGCTACCGGCCCCAATCCTTATGGCGATGCCTACAGCGTGGCCGACGCTCAACAAATTCAGACGCTGGAAACCGGCACCATAGTCAAACTGGTTCCCGTCTCGCTGGAGGGAGAAAATGCCTCTACCGTCGGGACCATCGCCGGGGGTGCCATTGGCGCTCTGCTTGGCTCCCATATTGGTGGTGGAACCGGCTCAGATATTGCCGCCATTGGCGGAGGTCTGCTGGGCGGTATCGTGGGTAATGAAGCCGGACAGGCGGTCGGCACACGTCAGGGCGTGAACATAGTGATCCAGCTGGATAACGGCCAAACCATTGCGGTTGTGCAACAGGTTAACCCACACATTTTGTTCCGGGTTGGTGAACGGGTAGATATCTATCAGCTCAATGGCAGTGCCAGAGTGGTTCCCGCTGATGAATATGAGGGCAATACTGCTCAGCAACCAGTCCGCTGAGCGATCTGCTTGCCGTCCGAATAACATCGGCATTGAGTCAGTACCGGAAAAGCCGCCTTGGAGTGGCTTTTTATTGGCCGGAAATTGCTTTTGACGCCAGCACTGCAGGGATGCACTCAGTCATTGTCTCGGCAGCATCAGGCGAATGGCGTCGTTTGATTTATTGATGAAAAAATGGTCACAGAGCTGCGCCGGGGGATTTACCGTGCAGATAAAACCTCAGGGGTATACCAGTACCCACAAACCCTCCAGCAAACAGCGCCGTTGCGAGCAGGATTCAGTGTTTGCTGTCGGGCCCAGCACCATCGACAATACCCAGTCTGAATAACACTTCACTGAGGATCCCCAGGGATATCAGTGACCAGGCCCCAAGAATATTGCCGGTCAAAAAGGTGGTTAACGCGCCCAGGATCATGGCGGTCATAATAAGGAAACGAATCGCAGTTTTCATTAAAGCTCTCTCCCTGATGTAACGGGCGCCGGTCAATCGACATGGCAAATTTCCGTTATCAAAAGCATCCCTGTTTACCACTTGCGACAGCTTTCGGCGTACCTTTTACCAGCACTCAGAAAATACCTGTCAAATCAAAGCTAGACCGGCTTTGCTATGCCGTCAAATTCACCGGAAAAATATTTTTTCAAGAGAGATCATTAAGTTAAGAGGGTTAATCTGGTTTTTTCTGACGTATCGCCAAGACAATCGGCAATAACCATAGAAAACAAGCGGTTATTATGTGGATATGATATTTGTGGCGACATTCCAAAAAAAAGCCGCCCTTCACGGGCGGCTGCAGCAAACAATAAACTCAGTTGAGAGATGTCAGTGGCTGCTGACTGTAATACAGGGCAACATCTTTGATATCCGCTTCGGTCAGGCTCATTGCCTGCGCCTGCATAATTGGATTGCTCCGTTTACCGGCCTTGAATTCAATCAGTTGTTTGACCAGATAGGCGCCCTTCTGACCATCCAGCGACGGATACAACTTCATCACCTTGAGCATACCCTCACCATGACAGGCGATACAGCGACTTTGAGCCAGCGTCTGCCCCTTGGTGGCATCAGCCTGATGGTTGAGAATGCCAGCCGGTATGTCAGCACTCAACTTCGCCAGCGCCTGATTGAACTGCTCGTGCTCCGTTGCCTGCACTGTATTGGACAGCAGCAGACTTGCCAATAAACAGGCGGAAAGTTTCAATTTCATCTGATGACCTCGCCTCAGTTGGATGGCATTTTGGGTTGCTGCGCAGCAGGCAGTGGCAGTCGACGGAATTTGCTCATATCGACTTTCTTCTCGCCATAATTTGTCGCGAGATAGTCCAGCACGGGATCCCAGGTATCAGACAAATCCCATAACCCCTGAGTATCAACCATCCATTGAATGGTATCCCGCCAGACTTTACGATCTCCGGCATTTTGCGGAATGATGCTGCTGGTATGGCAGGCATTGCACTGATAATTCACCATTTCCCAACCTGGCGCCATTATCAGCCCCGACACAGGATCAATGGGATACTCAGCGGCAGCCGATACACCGGACAGCGACATCACAAGGCCGGCAAACATCCATTTTGCAGCCCTGTTCATCAGACAACCCTCACAGCAATGCGATGACAACCGTTGAACAGATAACCTTTCGGGTTCCACTGTGGCTGGACGACGGGCTGAGTCACTCCCTGGTCGTCAGTGGCGCGGGCCCAGATTTCGTAGTAACCGGCCATCGGCAGATCCAGATCGATTTCCCACTGCTGCCAGGCGGTTTTATTCGCCGGTTTGCTCAACTTAGTCTGGTGCCAGGTAGCGCCATAGTCATAGCTGATTTCCATCTCTGTCACATCACGCACGCCTGCCCATGCATGGCCGCGAACATTCAGCGTCTTGCCCAGTTTGACCTCGGTACCGGTTTGGGGATGGGTGATCAGGGATTTCACTATCATCTCTTCGATAATCCTGAAATCTTTATTGGCGACCTCCTCACCCGGTGCGACCGGATACTTAGGCACCTGATAAGCCGGGGATTCCATCTTCTTGCCGTCATGCACCTTGTTGCGGATGCTGATACCGGTAGCGGACTTATGAGATACCGAACCGGGACGACCACCAAATACAATACGCAGCGGGTAACCATGCATATAAGGAATGTCCTCACCATTCATGGCCCAGGCGATCAGTGCATCATCATTCAATGCGGCACTGATAGGCACACCGCGGGAAATCGCTTCCCCTTTACCGCTCAGGTGTAGATCGGCACCGTGGTGACCGGTATACACAGCATCATCCTTAACACCGCAGTCTTTCAGCACATCACGCACCAGCACACCGGTCCACTCGGCGCAGAATACTGCAGCATTGGTCCACTGGTTACCTTTGGCATTGGGGAAAAACTCACTGCGGCTGTTACCACCACACTCGATGGTCAGCTTCAGGGTGTGGGTCTTGAATTTGGATTTCAGTTCGTCAATGGTGTAGCTCTTGGGTGTTTTACAAGATTCGCCATCAACTTTGAAAGTCCAGCTCTTGGGATCAATATTGGCAAAGTCAGGCAATTGACCATTCCAGCGAATAAAGGCTACATCTGCCGGTGTGGTTGCCGGATCCAGCATATATTCAGGAGGCTGGGCGTTGATGGGATTCGTATTGAGGATTTCAAAATAGGACGGCAGGTCCTCTGCACGCTTCCAGGTCAGCGCATTGACATCCAATGGCGCCACACCGGCTGGACGATTGGCAGCATATACCCAGTTGATTGGCAGCATGGCCGCTACAGAAGATGCAACCGCCCCCTTCAGAAATACACGTCTATCGATTGCCATAATTATTGTCCCTTCCCTTCGCTGAAATATTTGGCCATGTTCTGCATATCTTGTTCTGATAATAGTGCGGCCACTTTAGTCATGGTTTTATCTGTCCGTTGACCGGACTTAAATGCATTTAGCTGCGCGCTCAAATAATCTGCGTTCTGATATTTCAAATTAGGAATTGAGCTGAATTGGCTTTCACCTGTATCTCCGTGACAGGCCTTACACATATTCAATAGATTTTGAAAATCTGTTTGTTGCGCAAGGACTGGCGTTGAGCCACAGAAAAGCACCGTGGACAACATAAACGTCCAGTGTTTTATGCTTGTTTTCATATAAATAAAAGACCTTCATTCAGGTTTTAATCAGGGCGGTAAGAGTTACTGTATTAATAGCTATTGCATTAACCATTACTGTATTTACATAGATACAGATAGCAGCGCGTTGGCGTATCCCCCGCACGGCGAAAATACATGGCAATGACGTCGGCCCGTGTTAATCCAGCCCCCGTATTGATGCAAACTTGAAAACAGCAGGTAGCCGCTACCGCCAACATAAGCGACGATATGTGTCCATCTTCGCCGTCTTAAGTAAAAACTATATTACCAACAACATTATTCGACAGAAAGCACAAAACCATACCAAACAAGCACTAAATCACAATAACAAAGCTGAAAATGGGTAAAAAATTCTAAAAATACACACAACAGAAAACACCACCAAACAATGAACCAGAGAAACAAAAAGCAATGCAATATGTATCACTTCGAATAATGCTCAGACAGCTTAATAAATAACCGGTAATAGCACGCTTAAATCGCCAATATAAATAAACCACCTGCATTGATTGTTTTTTAGACGCCCAAAGCCGCAGCCGGAATAGACGACATGTTCAGCTCAACATCAAAGCGAATGACTGTAAAACCAAGTGACTGTGTCAGCACGTTGCTATAAACCACGCAACATGTAGGGGCATTCAGGCGACCAAAAGTAGCCTCACCCCACGTTCCATAAGTGCCAGCCCTTCCCGTTAACCCGGGGACAGCTGCGCAGTTTGGTTTAAAAGATGTCGGGAAACACCGGCAGGCACAAATGGACAAATAATTATTTTCAAATATGCTGAAGTATTGCCACAGCTGTATTACCTTAGTGAAGTATCGTGCCAGGCACAGCCAAATCCATGACGCTGTCCGGCATCCATCGTTGTTTGCAGCATATTCTGATCATCCCATGGTCCGGATAATAAATAGCGAAACCGTGTGTAAACACAAGTATGACGAGAGGAAAGGTACTGATGAACAAAACCCTGCTAGCTACGGCTGTTGCCGTTCTCCTTACAGCGCCTTCGGTTTCAGCCATTGAACTGTATAAAAATGCCACCACTGATGCCACGCTGGGTGGTTATCTTGGCGTTCGCGCACTGAACAATGACAGTGAAACGCAACTGGTCAATGGCAGCTCAAGAATCAACTTCAACTTCACCCATAAACTGAGCAATGGCTGGAGTGCCTTCAGTACCCTGGAATGGGGTATTGAACCTTTCGGTGATACCGATTTGGTGTACAACAACGACAGTCAGATCACCTCTCAGACGAGTAATCTGTTCTACAGCCGTTTGGCGTATATCGGGCTGGAGCACGACAAATACGGCAGCCTGTCGTTTGGTAAGCAGTGGGGTTCCTGGTACAACGTCGTTGGTGGTACGGATAACGCCTATGTATGGGGTGGTGCTGCAGGTGGCGAATACAATATAGATGGTTCGGGTAGTCTGGACGGTACCGGCCGTGCCGATAAAGCGATTCAATATAACCTGACTGTAGGTAAATTCAGTTTGTCGCTGCAGACTCAACTGCAGCAAAACTCCATTGATGTAACCGCCTTCAGTAATAACAACGTCAGCAGCACTCTGACGTTTGACAATACCTATGGTGGATCGCTGTCCTACGCGATTACCGACAAGTTAAGCGTCGCCATTGGTGCCAACTTTGGTAAATTTGGCGGTTTTAATGCCACCAACAATTCCCCTATCGATGCCGATGATGAGATTTATGGCGGCAGTATCACCTGGGGTAACATCTCGGATGAAGGCTGGTATTTCTCTGCCAACTACAACCGCAACAAATACCATGACACAGATGTAGACGGGCATCTGATCCCTGAGTCCTATGGTGTCGAAGCCTTTGTTGCCTACCTGTTTGACAATGGCATTCAGCCCTATTTCGCCTACAACGGTCTGATCTCAACGGCGGATTACCGTTTCCCTGTCGCCAATAATGGCAGTTTCACCACTTCGACCGTGACAGATTCCAACCAGGAATATTATGTCATCGGCACAGTGTATTTCTGGGATCCGGCGGTACTGGCCTATATCGAAGCACAAATCGACAACAGTGACTATGTGGTTGATGGCGTCAAGGCCGACAACAACAATGCGGTTGCCGTAGGGTTGCGCTACACCTTCTGAGCGGTGCAAAAAGAAAACGGGAAGCCTGGTGCTTCCCGTTTTTTTATCATCTTTATTTAATCTGTCTTGCCGCTGCGGGCTTTCCCCCAGGGATCCGGCGTACCTGTGCTGTTTGTCTTGGCCGGTGCCGACTTCTCAGTGTGGGTTTTCCTGTTGCCCGGATGTTCAGCCTTTACCCGGCGGCTTTGCGGCGATTCGAATTTACCGGTCCTATTCTCCCGATGAGATTTGGTCGGCCGCGAGTCATCGCCTTTACGCTTATCATTGCTGCCAGATGAGCGTCGAGCGACCGGCCGAGCCTGCGATTGCGCGTCAGCTCCAGCGCGGATTTCATCCTTGGGCGATGCCTGACCATCCTGCTTGTCCGGGCGGGATTTAGGCTGATAGTTCAGAATGGAGACAGGCACTGGCTTTCTGGGTTCAAATCCCTCAATCACCCGCCGCTCAATCAAATGACCAAGACGACTCTCAATCATACACAGATTCTTGAAATCATCCTTTGACAGTAAAGACACGGCTTCACCTGTCATCCCCGCGCGCCCGGTACGACCGATCCGGTGAATGTATTCGTCCGGCGGAAACGGCAAATCATAGTTCACCACCCGTTCCAGCTTATCAACATCAATCCCGCGAGCGCCAACGCCGGTAGCCACCAGATACTTAAGGCGGCCCTCTTTAAACTCAGCCAATACTTGTTCGCGCACCGCCTGACTGCGGCCACTGTGAAATGCCTCTGCCCGAATGCCACGCTTCTCCAGCTGGCTGACCAGTTTAGCCGCGCCGTGCTTGGTTTCGATAAAGATCAGTGCCTGCTGCCACTGCTGTGTCTGGATAAGGTGACTGAGCAGCGCCGATTTAGCGTCCTTATCGACAGTGATCAGCCACTGGGCAATCTCTTTTTTGCTGGGCGGTGCGATGGCAATCTCAATCGGGTTGGGGACGGCCGTTTTAGCCAGATCGCGAATTCTCGGGGACAGCGTCGCGGAAAATAGCAGATTCTGCCTGTCCTCAGGCATACGGGTAATCAAATCATTGATGACCTCGATAAACCCCATATCCAGCATGCGGTCGGCTTCATCCAGCACCAGCACCTGAATTTCCTCGAAGTACACGGCGCGTTGATGGTACATGTCTTTCAGACGACCTGGCGTGGCGACCAGGATATCAACACCGTCGATCAACGCCTGTTTTTGCGCCTGCATGTCCACGCCGCCATACATGGCCAGCACAGTCAGCGGCAGACCCGCGGCATAGGCGGTCAGATTGTCAGCCACCTGCAACACCAGCTCCCGGGTTGGTGCCAGAATAACTGCCCTCACCCGCTTTTTACGCTCGGTTTTGCCATGGCTTAAACGCTCAATCAGCGGCAAGCCAAATGCAGCGGTTTTGCCTGTACCAGTTTGGGCCGCCGCCAGCAGGTTGCGGCCGCTCAACGCAACAGGGATCGCCTTTTGCTGGATCTCAGTTGGCTGCTGATAGTTCAGCGATTCCAGTGCAGAAACGATGGCGGGAGCTAATCCCAGACGGGTAAATGACATAGCAAATCCAATTCAGTATACGGGGCGCAAGCCTCAGGATGGGCGCGCATTCTATCGCTATTCATCCACGAATCAAAGCCAGTAAGGAATAAGCCTGTGACAAATTGATGAAGTTCGCTGATTGTCACCAAGCGGCAAACTTTCACCCACAATATAACCCGTGACCTATCTTATCCCTTTGCGGGAGTGACTCAAGGAATGTCCGTCGATGAAAGCCATACATAAACTGATGCACTGGAGCCAATTACCCCTGCTGCCGCTGATCCTCTGGCAGGGCAAACAGGTGCGCAAACACACTCCCCGACTGAACGCGGCTGCCGGTCTGCCAATTGTCGATGCATCATCCCACACGCCATCCAATTGCAACACAGTCAATATTCTTCATGTCGGTGAAAGTACTGTCGCCGGTGTTGGCGTAAACCACCTGAGACAGGGATTGACCGCTAATATTATCAGAACGCTGAAACTGGACGGTATCACCGCCAGGGGCTGGATTATGGGTCACAGCGGCGCCACGGTGGCAGACATCAACCGCCATGCTCCCAGTGTCACCAATCCGGATGTGCTGCTGATAAGCCTGGGGGTCAACGACGTGGTTGAACTGACATCCGAGCAGGACTGGCAGGACAGTTTGCGTCAATGCGTCGCCAAATTTGCCGGGATCAGCACCAAGGTATGTTTTACTCAGGTGCCTGATATGTCGCGATTCCCCGCCCTGCCCGCACCACTTAATCAATTTTTGGGCCACAGAGCCAGACAGCTGCATTTGGCTCTTAAAGCCCTGTGTGAACAAAATCGCTGGGCCTTGCTGGAGGTGGATTTACCCATAGCCGGCGATTGGATGGCCGCCGATGGTTATCATCCCAATGCCCGTGGTTACAAGCTATGGGGCCAGGCGCTCGCACGCCAGCTGCAGCACCTTCCGTAAACGTCAACAAGGCTACACAAAAACGCAGATTACGCTGACGTAAACCACTAATTTATATCATTCTTTCGGGTGAATTTTGAGAAATAGTTTGATCTTCATCACTCTTGTCAAATTATCATCATATTATTCGATTCAACTGTTCCCTGGTGTTTGAAACCATCTTGCTACACAACGCAGCAATTTGCTCAGTTGCAGGAAGGTTTCACTGACAGGCTCTCCTTGAGTAGTGCCTGTCGGGTTTTAGTCAAGATGACTGTTATTCGGTGTAGTTTGCAGTTCCGGATGCAGCAGCAGACATCTTATCAGTTTGCTTGTTGTCAACGAATGGAGTCACTATGCAAAAACTCGCGCTCATTACCGGTGCCAAAGGTGGCATTGGGTCCGCGATCACCGAAAGACTGGTTGAGGATGGTTATAAAGTTATTGCCACCTACTACACAGGCAATTACGACTGCGCCAAACAATGGTTTGATGAAAAGGGATTTACCTCAAATCAGGTCGCACTGTTCGAGCTGGATGTTACCGATACCACATCCTGCCATGAACGTCTGGCCCAGCTTCAGGAAACCTATGGCACAGTCGATGTGCTGG
The DNA here is from genome assembly GCF_050865035.1 of Shewanella sp. GXUN23E. Taxonomy (NCBI): domain Bacteria; kingdom Pseudomonadati; phylum Pseudomonadota; class Gammaproteobacteria; order Alteromonadales; family Shewanellaceae; genus Shewanella; species Shewanella sp. GXUN23E. The sequence continues at coordinate 65,136 of NZ_JBOZWP010000023.1, forward strand.
TCAACAATGCCGGTATCACCCGGGATACCTCATTCAAAAAGATGACGGCCGCCCAATGGCATGACGTTATCAATACCAATCTCAATTCGCTGTTCAACGTGACTCAGCCGCTGTTTGCCAGCATGTGTGAAAAAGGCAATGGCCGGATTATCAATATTTCCTCAGTCAATGGTCTGAAAGGTCAGTTTGGTCAGACCAACTACAGCGCAGCCAAAGCGGGCATGATTGGCTTTTCCAAGGCGCTGGCTTACGAAGGCGCGCGTTGTGGTGTCACCGTCAACGTCGTAGCACCGGGCTACACAGGCACTCCCATGGTGCAGGCGATGCGCCAGGATGTACTGGATGCGATTGTCGATACCGTACCGATGAAACGACTGGCCAGGCCGGAAGAGATAGCGCAGGCCGTGGCTTTCCTCGCCAGTGATGCCGGCGCCTATATCACAGGCGAAACCCTGTCGGTTAACGGCGGCCTCTACATGCAGTAACCCGGGAAGGATCAAGATGGAACGAGTTTATATCGTGGCGGCCAAGCGCACGCCTATAGGAAATTTTGGTGGGTCACTGAAATCTGTCTCTGTCGGCCAACTGGGGGCCTGCGCCATCAAAGGCGCGCTGGCAGCGTCAGGTCTGGCTGCAGATGCTGTCGATGAAGTGATCCTGGGTAACGTCATGGGCACAGGTCAGGGTATGGGCCCGGGCCGTCAGGCCTCTTTATTTGCCGGCCTGCCCAACACCATCCCCGCCTACAGCCTGAACATGGTGTGTGGCAGCGGCATGAAAACCGTGATGGATGGTTTTGCCCATATCCGCGCCGGTGAGGCCAATGTGGTGATCGCCGCCGGCGCCGAAAACATGTCACAAATCCCCTTTATGGCGCCGGCCAGTCTGCGTCAGGGGCAGAAAATGGGGGATTTCAGCCTCAAAGATCTGCTGCTGTCCGACGGTCTAACCGATGTGTATAACCAATACCACATGGGGGTCACCGCCGAGAATATCGCCAGACAGCTGGAGATCAGCCGCGAACGTCAGGATGCCTTCGCCCTGCAAAGTCAGCAGCGTGCCGTTGCCGCGCTGGAAGCCGGGGTATTTGATGCAGAAACCGTGGCGGTGGAAATCAGCGACAAACGTGGCACCAGCCTGTTCAATCGCGACGAATACCCCAAGACCGATGCAAGCCAGGAAGCTCTGGCCAGTCTGCGCCCTGCGTTTGACAAGCAAGGCTCAGTCACTGCCGGTAATGCCTCGGGTCTGAACGATGGTGCCTCGGCAATCGTGCTGGCATCGGGCAAAGCGGTGCAGCAATACGGCCTGACACCGCTGGCTGAAGTCATAGTCACCGCCCAGACCGGCCTGGACCCCGCCATCATGGGGCTGGGGCCGGTCAGTGCCGTCTCTCTGGTACTGGAAAAAGCCGGTCTGGAACTGGCCGAAATTGATTTGCTGGAACTCAACGAAGCCTTTGCCGCCCAGGCGCTTGGCGTGGTTGAACAACTGGCAGCGCAGCATGGCGACTCGGTTGATGCACTGCTGCAACGAACCAATGTCAATGGCGGTGCCATTGCGCTGGGCCATCCTCTGGGCGCCTCAGGCAACCGCATTCTGGTGACCCTGACGCACGAGCTGAAGCGTCGCGGCGCTCAGTACGGGGTGGCATCTTTATGTGTGGGTGGCGGTATGGGCACAGCCGTGCTGATCCGTAACTGTTAAACCAATTAAATCCCCTAACCTTCGATAACCGGAGACAAAACCATGTACACGGATATGTTCAAGATGTTTTCAGAGCAGGCAGAAAAATCACTGGCACCTTACCACAAGTTCAACCAGCTGATGGCCAAGCATGTGGAGCAGGTCACTGCCATGCAGGTGAATGCCATGAAAGCCTATAGCGAGCTGGGTCTGGCGCAGTTCAAAGCCGCCAGCGAAGTCAAGGATGTGACCTCACTGGCCGTATTCAACAGTCAGCAGATGGCCACCCTGACCAAACTGTCCCAACAGCTGATGGATGACAGCAACAAGATCCAGAACATCGCCAAGAGCTTCAAGGAAGATGTGGATCAACTGACTTCAGACAATATCAAAGCCGCTACCCCGGCTTAACCGGATTGCCGCTCCCCCCCGGGGAGCGGCCTTTAATGCAGGGAGATTAAGCATGTTTTCTCACCTTTTTTCTGACTATTTCAAGACGATGCAGCAAAGCCAGCAGGATTGGTGGCAACACTGGGATCGCGGAAATGCCACGGTGGACTCACCGGTAAACCGGGCGATGCAGGAGGTCAATCTGGAAGACACCCTGAATTTCTTCGAATCCGCCACCAAACAACCCGGTATTCTGCTGGGCGTGCAGACCCAATGGTGGGAAACGCAATTACAGATTTGGCAGCAACTGGTGCTGGCCGGCGACAAAAACGACGTGGTGGCCCCGGAAAAAGGCGATAAGCGTTTTGCCGATCCCGCCTGGCAACAGGAGGCCTGGTTCAGTTTTATCAAGCAGTCCTACCTGCTGTACTGCAGCACCTGTCTGCAGGCAATCGACAGCATGGAAGGCCTGGATATCAAAGCGCGGGAGCGTCTGGGATTCTTCTCCAGACAGATGCTCAATGCCCTGTCCCCCAGCAACTTTGTGATGAGCAACCCTGAGCTGCTGCGCATGACGCTGGAGCAGAATGGCGAAAACCTGCTCAAAGGCCTGCAGCAACTGCAGGAAGATGTGGATGCCAGCGCCGATATTCTGAAAATCCGCATGACCAACAACAATGCCTTTCGCCTGGGCAAAGAGATCGCCAATACCCAGGGCAAGGTAGTATTTCGCAACGAACTGTTTGAGCTGATTCAATATTCGCCCCAAACCGAGCAGGTCGCGGCCGAGCCAATGCTGATCGTGCCGCCCTTTATCAACAAGTATTACATTCTGGATCTGCGGCCGGAAAACTCACTGGTGAACTGGTTGCTGCAGCAGGGCCACAGCGTGTTTCTCATGTCCTGGCGCAATCCCGGCCTTGAGCAGCGCCACACCCAGTTTGGCGACTATGTCACTGACGGCGTGGTAGAAGCCGTGCGGGTGGTGGAAGAGATCACCGGCCAAAACCAGATCAATGCCGCCGGCTACTGCATCGGCGGCACAGTGCTGGCCATGACCCTGGCCTATTATGCCGCCAAGCGCATGAAGGCGCGCATCAAAACCGCCACCTTCTTTACCACCCTGCTGGATTTCTCCCAGCCCGGCGAAGTCGGCGCCTATATCAACGACGCAGTGATTGGCGCGATTGAAACCCAGAACAACGCCAAAGGCTATCTGGATGGTCGCAGCCTGAGTGTCACCTTCAGTCTGCTGCGGGAAAACAGCCTGTACTGGAACTACTACATAGACAATTATCTCAAGGGCCAGAGTCCGGTGGACTTTGACCTGCTCTACTGGAACAGTGACAGTACCAATGTGGCGGCCGATACCCACAACTTCCTGTTGCGCGAGCTGTACCTGAACAATAAGCTCATCGATAAGCGCGGTGTAAAAGTGGGGGGGGTCTACATAGATCTGAGTAAGATCAGCGTCCCCAGTTATTTTATCTCTACCCGCGAAGATCATATCGCGCTGTGGCAGGGCACCTATCGCGGCGCCCTGAATCTGGGCGGCAACAAAACCTTCGTGCTGGGCGAATCGGGCCATATTGCCGGTATTGTCAATCCACCGGCCAAAAACAAATATGGCTACTGGCTCAATCCCAACCTGCCGCAAACCGCAGAAGAGTGGCATGCCGATGCTGAGCGTCACGACGGTTCCTGGTGGACTCACTGGCAAGGTTGGCTGGAGCAGCATAATCAGGGTAATTACATCGCCGCCCTGCCACCGGGCAGCGACACCTACCCGCCGCTGGCCGATGCCCCCGGGCAATATGTACTGCAAACCCTACCGGTAAAGCCGGACTGATACGCTGCGCTTTGCGGTAAAGATAAACCGGGCCATTTGGCCCGGTTTTTTTCCTTTGCGTCCCTGATAAACTCACCAGGTTCTGCAGGTTATCCCCGATACACTTTGACTACAGATTGCGATAGGTAAAAGTCAGCTCATCGGCGCGCACAGACTGCCCCTGTGAAAACTCATACATACAGGAATCGTCGGTGTAATCCATAAAGTTGGTGATGGGATCCAGCCCCGGATAACGATTACCCGAGCAGGAGTCACGGTTCACCGGACAGCCATAAGCAGGACTGCGCTCTGCCGGAGTATCGGCAACATAATCACCATTGCCATTACAGCCACCCTGGAAGGTATGGTAGAGGCCCAGCCAGTGCCCTACTTCATGGGTACCGGTATCGCCTTCGTTGTAAGGTGCTGATGTGCCGCCTGGCAGGCTGGAGTACAGCACCACCACACCGTCATCCAATGGGTTGGAGGCATAGCTGCTGGGGAAAGTCGCCCAGCCCAGCAATCCACCGCCCATATTGTTGGTGTAGAAGTTCAGATCGCCCGCATCGCCCTGGCGCAGTGCTGACTTCATAGCACTCTCGGCGGTGGAGCCATTGGTGGCGGTATACCAGCTGTTGTTGGCGGTGTAATCCGTGGACACCAGTCTGAAGGTAAAGGGCGTATTGGCGTAGGCATCATTGAGCACATTGATCTGGGCATTGATATCACCGGCAGACAGGCTGCCGTTGCCACTGGTGTCGGTGATCACATGCATATACACATCCACCACCACAGAACCGTTGGGACGGGGTTGATAGCCACCACCACCGCCGCCTGGCTTGCCTTTGGCTGCTTTCATCGTCTGGAAATGGCGTTCAATCAGATCGGCTTCCTGCGACGTGGGATTGCGGGTACCACAACGTAAAAAGCGGGCATTGGGATTGGCGTGATCCGCCCCCTGACCATTGTTGGCCAGAGTCGGTTGGGCCACGGCAAGCAGCCCGAAAGCCGTTACTATGGCAGATACGGTGAATAGGTTTTTCATCATTTAGGCTCCTGTGAACGGATAATCGTGACTGAGTGAGCCTGTAGATCGCATGCCCCCTGTCATTCAGGGTTGTTATTGACAATATCAACGCGCAGGGCATTCCACTCAATCATGGAGACACCGACTGCGCAGCCTTGATCCCAATAAAAGCTGCATGATGTTTCGCTAACCTAACCAACTTGCTTCTGTGATGCAATGGCCGGCGCAGATCATTTAAGTAATTGAAAAGAATCAATCTGATAGTACATTTTCGCGGGCATTGTTCGGTTGCGTTTTAGTGCTGGCTATGCCTGCTTATCAAGGGGAATTCCCTCACTGTGCAGGTAATGGCAAAGTACGAAAAACACAGCCTGACGTCAGTGAAAGTCACCAGGCAAAAGTCACGTAACTCACAACGGAAAAGAGCGCCGAAGCGCTCATTTGACCTTAATAATGGACTGACATCACGCCGCCTTAAATGCTGTGGCTCAGTTGACTGAGCACACCTTGCTGCAGATTGAAAAGCGGTATCTGATGATGAAGTTTTTATCGCCCTTACTGGAACAGTGGGATAGCACTGAATGATAATCCAGATAAAACAGTCATCTTGGTGCCCCAGTTCATCTTAGTGCCCGGTATTGTTGGGCAATAAAAAAACCAGTCGGTTTACACCGACTGGTTTTATGGTCAGATCATTGATTTGACGAGCAGAATACTGCTCTCACCCATTATTTGGGATCTAGACCCAGTTGCTCCAGTACTAACTTGAAGTTGGCACGACGTTCTTTGACGTTGTGTACTTCACCTGTTGAACAGGTTAAGTCCGGACAACCGCGGTTCACAATGCCTGATACATCATCAATGAACGCCGATCCCTGCAAACCACCATCAACGTACTTTTTCAGTTCTGTGTAGTAGTTCCAGTCAGCGTATTGGCCGCCTGCATTATCGTATGCCTGTACTGAGGTTACCCAGTAGAACAGACCCGCAATCCACTTGATCTCTTTGTTCTCTTCAGAGCTACAAATAAGGCCTGGGTTTGAACAGAAGTCCAGCTCAGCATACAGCGGGTTTGCCGGTGGCGCTTCAACGGTGACGCCATCAATGGTTTGGCCAATGGTTGCAGGGTCAACGTGTGAACGACCTAAATAGTGGTTCAGGGTACCGAAGTTTTGACGACCTGTGGTTTGAATCACACCACGGCCCCACCAGCCACAACCTTCCACTGTGTCCTGGCTGCTGCCATCCCAAATGAACTTACCGGCTTTTTGGCCAACGTAAGTCTTACAATCGTCACGTTCCCACACCTGCTTAGAAGTATCAACAGCGGTTGGTATGTCGTTACAGTGACCATTATTGGTCCAGCGACCTACAGCACCATTGACTAACAGACCACGTTCCTGCAGCACTGCATCAGGAGCTGCGAATACTGGCGCTGGCGCACCGTACCATTTGGCGTGGGTCTGCGCGCTGACTTCCATCTTGCTGTCACGTGGACAGGAATAGGCGTGATCCAGACCCGACTCCGGGTTAACACCGTAATCAGCGTATTTCTGTTCCAGCTGGCCACAGCTGGCCGTCATTGGGTAGTCAGTCGGCGCACCATACTTAATTTCGGCCCAGTTATTCTCGTCACAGGCATTGTAACGAATGGTTTCCTGCATGCTCTGTGCTAAGAAAGCGGCAATAGCGACTTTGGCATATTTGATGTTGGTGGCATCGTCTGCATTTTCATCAAGCAACCAGAACTTATTACCTGCAACACCCACGTTATGCATGGCATTCAGACCTGTCATAAAGTCTGCCCACTTATAAACAGTAGATGGCACCCATTGTGACTCTGGTGTTTCATACAAGAATGCGGTGTTGTTCATCACCTCTTCGGCATTGGCCAGCTGGTCATTCAATGCGTCAATGATGGTGAGTTTGCCGTTTTCTGTGGTGTCACCCACATAGTACAAAGGCATTTTGGCAGTTTGGTAACGCTCAATTTTTTGTGTCAACGCTTCGGAATCCTGATCAAATATCAGCGCAAATACGTTGCTGTAAGCCGCTTTACGGATTTGTGCTTTGCTTGACTCAGTCCCCATGAAATAGTCAGCCGCTTGCGCAGTTGGCATGCCCGCCAACATGGCAGGTGCCTTAACATAGTCTGTGACCTGTTTTACGTACTCAAGGGCATTGTGCCACTGGTCATCTGACAGAGCCGGTGTACTGCCAGACTTGGTGAAGACCACGAAATCGGCTTTGATTGCTGCATCGGCCTTATAGAGCGCCAGTGTATCGAGCAAATCGGCGCTGAATACCGAGGCTTTGTCCCACACCGACTGACGACCGGAATGGGTATCGTAAGCAAATTCGCCAATACTCAATGACCAACCAAAGGTCGCCTGGGGTGCCAGGGTCGCAATGATCAGCTGGTGCGCTTGCGCCCAGCCCTTCAGATCGTCGCTCAGCGCATTGATTGCATCGATATCGATTCGGTTACCGGTTGCATCGACCGCATTTAACAAAGCTTGCTTAACCGCGATAGTGCCCAATGATGCGCCTTTGTCTGCAGTCGCGTTATCCAGCACATCACTGCTGATAATAACAGACACCTTGCCCGCTTGTTCCGCCTGCCTCATCACAGTAACAAACGAGTCAGTCAGTGCATTGATATCGGCCAGTGCATCAGTGTTGCCTGTGGTGATATTCACCCTGGCTGGTGCATTGGTTGACGGGCTCGCCACCACAAAGGTATTTGGCCAACCGGCAACTTCCAGACGGATAGGATCCATCGGATTTTGCAGCGACAAGAGTGGCGCAGTGCCCGGCTCTGTGCCGTCACAGTTTAAGTGCAGTGCCCAGGAAGCATCACTGCCCGGAACCGATTGTGTCCAGTAGATTGCCGAATAAGCGATGTTGTTATGTACCATAACGTCACCACCGGTTGCGTGATCGCCACGGGTCCAGTCAGGGTAGACATTGAAGTCTGCACAGAGTCCGCCAGGTGGCGTGACGGGTGGCTCAACTATGTCTTCCTCAATGGTAATGTTACGGCTAACACTTGCACTCAGGCCTTCAGCATCTGTCGCGATGGCGTCCAGGGTAATATTACCCAGCTGAGTCGGCTGCCAGTTACAGGTAAACGCCTGGTTTTGGGTGGTGTCAAATGCACAAATTTGCTGGTTGTTGGCGTTAATCACAACCTTCGTTAAGTCGTCGTCAACATCGGTTGCGTTCACCGCAACGGCTACCGTTTCGGTTTGGTTAAAACTTGCACCTGCGACTGGCGACAGGAAGGCCACAACAGGAGCGGTAAATTCCTCTTCCGCCTCTACTGTGATGCTCACACTCTGACTTGCAATCAGGCCTTGTGCATCCGTGGCAACGGCCTGAAGCGTGACTGCCCCTTCCTGAGTCGGCTGCCAATCACAGATATAGGTGGCAGAGCCTGTGGCATCAAATGAACAAATCTGACTGTTGTTTGCGTTAACGATCAGTTGGGTCAGGTCTTCATCGGCATCTGTGGCATTAACAGCAATGGAGACAGTCTCATTGGTGTTAACACTTGTCCCATTGGCAGGGGCAATGAAGCGCACAACAGGCGCCACGAAATCCTCTTCTGTGTCCTTTTCTACCGTTACCGCAACCGACTTTTGCTCGATTTTCTGATTTTTCGCATCGAATACGATTACTTCAATGCTGGCGCTGCCTTCACCAACAGGCGTCCAGCTTTGGGAATACAGGGTTTGGCTTTGGCTAATCACTTGCTGGGACAGTTTTTGGTTGTTAACCCAAAACTCGACTCTGGCAGCAAGCTCACCCTCGATCTTTGCCTGGATAATGGTGGCGATATTGGTTTTCAGCACCTGACCTGACACGGGTGACAGAATAGATAACTCTGTTGGCTGGGGCTCACCAGGCTCCCCTGGACACTCGGTGACATCCCAAAACCAGGAGTCAGCCGTTGGAGTTTCCCAAACGCCGGGATTGTTTTTAGCGATAAAACACTGACCATCAAATGATACGACATCACCATTATTAACCTGAGTCTGACCCGGAATAAATGGAATAACATCACCCGGCTCAGGTTCAGGCTCAGTGACCTCGCCCTTAACGGATACTGTGATTGCGGCAGACGCGGTGGCGCCGTCATCATCGGTGGCAATCACCTGGATCTGCTTTTGCCCTTCAGTGGCAATCCAATAGGTGTCAAATGGTGCCCGCGACAGGTTGGCAATCGCCTGACCATCCACAGTCACCACCACAGAGGCAATCTCGCCATCTGCATCGGCGGCATTAACGCGGATCGCCACGCGCTCACCGACGGTATACTCGCTGCCGTTGGCCGGCGCAGCAAAGCTCACTGTTGGCGCCTTGTTGGGCAGTTCCGGCTCAGTTGGACCGCCATCACCACACATGTCGATGCGGGTCCACTCCATATAATCGCCACTGTGACTGGCCGGGTGATTACCCTGAGTCCACCAGCTGGCCTTGTAGACAAGGTTGTCATTTTTCACCAGAGTGCCGCCGTTATAAGCGACGGATTTATCCCATTCAGGAATACCTGAGCAGTCCATCGCCGCCTGGGCCTGCATTGCCAACGAGCAGGATGCAGCCAGCAATGAAAACTTGAATACTTGTCTCATCGAATCATTTCTCCTCGGGAGCTTTTATAGATCTTATTCGCCCGATCAGTATGTTAACTAACCAAAGCTCATGTGATAGGGGCGACCACTCAGCACAAAAAATAAACCTGCTGTCGGCTTGGGAAGAAATGTTCGGCGTGAGTTGTTAACAAAAACGCCGGGCTTACCCCGCCCGGTATAGCGGCGCGCAGTCTGTCACAAAAAAATTCTCCTGCTCCAATGAATTTTGGTGACATAGCGCTCAAACGGCCAAGGGATGAACGATTAGACATAGCTGAATTACAGGCTTAAAAACTCCACCCACAGGCGTGACTGAATGTATCGAAAAATTCTTGTTACCACGCTAAAAGCCAGGATTTATCATACTGAATTTTATAAATAAAACCGGGATACAAACGACCAACCACAGGGCAAAAACACACGACACACGCCAACAAGGCGCCAGACATCTGACTCAAGCCGCCCGCCAGCAACAAGTGCACAACAATCAAATCCTGCGACCACTGGAGGGAGTAGGCTCAGGATTGCCGCGAGCGGGATGCCTGCCTTTAGTGTAGGGTTTAGAGAGTGCGGCTTTGGGAACTAAAGTGTGGGAATGAAGGTGTGGGAATAACGCTTTGAAATTGGTGCTGTCGAAGACCTGCCAGCACGCCTCCGGTGACAGGCTGAAGTCCGCACGCGGTCGCAGATCTGGATTGTGGCCAATGACTTACAAGAGGGTAAAGCGATATGCAGTGCGGCGTTGATGGCGCTCTTAACCGGCACTCTTAACTGGTACTCTTAAATTAGTACTCTTTGATGGCTAAATGGCTTCTTATCCCATCGCTCAACGGTTCTGATAAGCCCATTCAGCCAATCAGACGGGATTGGCTGTTTTCGCCGACAATTTGTCGCACAATGGCGAGAGGTATCAGTTACCCCAGGGGTTGGATGGGTCCTGGGATGGCGCGCGCTTTTTCATGCGACGGGCATAGCCCTCTTCGCTGCTGCGCTTATGCCTTTGTTCGCCATCACCGCGGGGCTTGCCGCCAAACTTACCTGCGGGCTTATCTATGCTGCGTTTGGCCGCATAATCAGCCGCCGCTTTAGCCTGCATCTGCTCAATCAGCTCCAGCGTCAGCACCTGTGGCTCGCGGGGTTTAACGCCATGGGCAAAACCGCGCTCTCTGGGCTTCATGGCAAATTCGCGGGCAGTGGCTTTGGGCATACGTTTGAAGCGATACAGGTAGAAGTTTTCAACCTTCTCCCGGGCCCACTCAGTTTTTTTAAGAAACTTAACGCAGCTTTCAATGGAGGGATTTTGGTTGAAACACTGCAGTTTCAGGGCCGCAAACAGAATTTTCCAATCATAAAAGTCGACCAGCTCGGTGATCATAGTCTCCAGCTTTAAGCCGTGCAGTGGGTTGTTTTGTTGCAATTCAATCATGGAATCCGGGCCTGTTATGGCAAAAAAACGGGCGGGCATTCTAGCCTATTGCATGGGTTCAGGCTACAACAGAATAATTGCTAGCCTCAGCCAGCCTGAAAAAACAAAAGCCGGAGTCAGGCACCGGCTTCCATCGATTTTTCATCGCGCTGATCAGCTGGTAATCAACTGCATCACCCGTTTTTCAGACACAGGCACACTGGTGCCCAGCACCTGAGCGAAGAAGGAAACTCTGAGCTCTTCAATCAACCAACGGGCCTGCAACAAATGTTCTGGCACAGGTTGCAAACGAGGCACCTTGGCCAACTGAGCCTCCAGCGCTTCCTGCACTTTCTGAATAACCTGCATATGCAGGCGATCGCGCACAGGGTCAACCGGCAGCTTGTCCAGACGATTTTCAATCGCCTTTAAGTAACGCACCAGATCTGCCATGCGCTGCCAGCCGGTGGCCGCCACAAAGCCTTTGAATACCAGCGCATCGAGCTGCGCCTGAATATCACTCATGGCGAAGGCGATATCAAAGCTTATTTTGCCCTTGAGGCGTTTCTTGATGGCGTTGTAAAGGGTCAGTACCTGCTCAACCTTAAGCGCTATCGCCTCGGCGGTTTCATTCAGCTGCGCCCGCACATAATCACGGCCTTTGTCGAAATCCTCAGCATTGCGAATATCCAGCTGCTTTTCATCCAATAGCTGCTGCACAGCGGCATCAATGATGTCATCAATCAGCCACTGCACCTGCCCGAAGGGGTTGAAGTACATGGCCAGTTTGGCCTTGTTGGGCAAGGCCTGCTGCAGGTGCTTAACCGGAGACGGCATATTGAGCAGCAGCAAGCGGCGCAGGCCCTGACGGTGGACTCTTTGCGCTTCAAATTCGTCATCAAATAATTTGATCGCAACCGAGTCTTTGTTATCCACCAGCGCGGGGAAGGCTTTCACTTCATAGTTGCCCTTGCGCTGCTGATACTGAGCCGGTAAGTCGCCGAAGCTCCACTCGGTAATAGCCTCCCGCTCTATGCCTTTATCCGCCACGTTACGAATAGCCTTGGCCACCACGCCCTGCAGTTTATCCTTCAGTTCATTGATATCCCGGCCTTGGTCGACAACCTTGCCCTGGTCATCCTCCACCTTGAAGTTGATCACCAGATGTTTATCCAGCTGAGTCAAATCAAAGTCATCCGGGCTGATGCGGGTGCCTGTCATGCGCAGCAGCTGCTTGCACAAAGACTCCATCAGACTGGCTTCAAAAGGTTTCATCGCCTGCACCGCTGCGCGGGCATAATCCGGCGCCGGCACAAAGTTGCGGCGCAGGGTTTTGGGCAGGGACTTGATCAGCGCCATGCACTTCTCTTCCCGCAATCCCGGCACCAGCCAGTCAAAGCCTTCTTCATCCAATTGATTAAGCAGCGCTACCGGCACATGTACAGAAACGCCGTCATCTTGAGCCGCTGGCTCAAAGTGATAACTGATGCGCAGTTTAAGATTGCCCTTGTGCCAGTCATCGGGGAAATCCAGCGCCGAAATATGCTCGCCGCTGCGCTTCATCAGCAGCTCAGGATCGAAATTCAAAAGCGCTGGATTGCTGCGCTTCTCCTGCTTCCACCAGCGCATAAACTTGGGCGCGTTATAGATCCCCTGCGGCAGGCGCTCATCGTAAAAGTCCACCAGCACATCTTCGTCTACCAGAATGTCGCGGCGGCGGGACTTGTGCTCCAGCTCTTCCACATCCTCCACCAGCATGCGGTTATGACGGAAGAAGGCCTCATTGGTTTTCAGCTGTCCCTCAGCCAATGCGCTGCGAATAAAGATGGCGCGGGATTCCACAGGATCTATGGGGCCAAACTGCACCCGGCGGCGATTGACAATAGTCAGGCCATAGAGCACCTGATTTTCAAACGCCACCACACTGCCCTGCTTAGCTTCAAAGTGGGGCTCACTGTGGTTTTTCTTCACCAGATGGGCCGCCAGCGACTCCAGCCACTCGGGATTGATTTTGGCGCAGCAGCGGGCGAACAGCCGGGAAGTCTCAGTCAGCTCCGCCGCCATAATCCACTTGGGTCCCTTTTTCGCCAAAGGCGAGCCGGGGAACACAAAGAACTTACGGTTACGGGCACCCAGGTACTCGTTATTCTCCTGCTTAAAGCCGACATGACTGAGCAGGCCTGAAAGCAGTGCCTGATGCAGGTTGTCATAGTCTGCAGGCGTATCGTTCAGCTTCCATTTAAGGTCGTGCACCGCCTGACGCAGCTGGGCATACAAATCCTGCCACTCACGCACCCGCAGGTAGGCCAGATACTCCTGCTTGCAGTTCTTGCGAAACTGGCTGGCAGACAATTCGTGGCGTTTACTCTTTAAGTGATCCCAGAGTTTTATCCAGGAAACAAAATCGGAATCTTTATCAGCAAAGCGGCTGTGGGCCTCATCGGATGCCTGTTTTTTGTCCATTGGCCGCTCGCGGGGATCCTGAATCGACAAGCCAGAGGTGATCACCAGCGCCTCGTGCAGACAGCCATTTTTATTGGCTTCCACCACCATACGAGCCAGCCGCGGATCCACCGGAATTTGCGACAGCTGGCGACCCAGTTGAGTCAGCTGTAACTTGCCCTTGTGATTGTCCACCGCCTGCAGCTCTTCCAGCAGCAAAAAGCCATCTTTGATATGGCGCTCATCCGGTGGCTGGATAAAGGGGAAGCCACTGATATCGCCAAGGCCAATCGCCAGCATCTGCAAAATGACGGACGCCAGATTGGTGCGCAGAATTTCCGGATCGGTAAACGCCGGCCGGTTTTGGAAATCCAGCTCATCATACAGACGAATACAGATCCCCGGGCCGACCCGGCCGCATCGGCCCTGACGCTGATTGGCACTGGCCTGTGAGATAGGCTCAATCGGCAAACGCTGCACCTTGGTGCGATAGCTGTAGCGGCTGATACGGGCGGTGCCCGGGTCAATCACATAGCGGATGCCGGGCACAGTGAGTGAGGTTTCAGCCACGTTGGTGGCCAGCACGATGCGCCGACCTGTGTGGCTTTGGAACACCTTGGACTGTTCGCCATAGGACAGCCGGGCATACAAAGGCAGCACTTCGGTGTCCCGGTAATTACGGCGGTTCAGTTGCTCGGCAGTATCACGGATTTCCCGCTCGCCGTTCATAAAGATCAGAATATCGCCGGGGCCTTCGGCCATAAGCTCTTCCACAGCCCCAAAGATACCGTCCATCAAGTCCAGATCGGCGTCATTGTCCTGCAACAGCGGCCGGTAACGGGTCTCCACCGGGTACGTGCGGCCTGAGACTTCAATCACAGGGGCGTCGTTGAAGTGTTTGGAGAATCTGTCGACATCAATGGTGGCCGAGGTGATGATCACCTTGAGGTCCGGCCGTTTGGGCAGCACCTGCTTGAGGTATCCCAGAATAAAGTCAATGTTCAGGCTGCGTTCGTGGGCTTCATCGATAATGATGGTGTCGTACTGATCCAGCAATTTGTCTGACGTCAGCTCTGCCAGCAAAATACCGTCGGTCATCAGCTTGATGTAGGAATCCGCTTTAATCGCATCGGCAAATCGCACCTTAAAGCCCACGGCATCACCCAGCGGACTTTTCAGCTCTTCGGCAACGCGGCTGGCCACCGAGCGCGCAGCCAGACGTCTTGGCTGGGTGTGACCAATCAGGCCACGGGTGCCCAGGCCCAAGTCCAGACAGATCTTCGGCAGCTGAGTGGTTTTGCCCGAGCCGGTTTCACCGGCGACAATTACCACCTGATGATTGATGATGGCACTGGCAATCTCATCCCGTTTCTGGGATACCGGCAAGTTGTCAGGATACTCAATCTCAGGGCGATTATCCAAACGTTCCCTGACCTTCTCCAGCGCCAGTTGGGCACGCTCTTCAAGGGCAGCCAGCGCCGCGGCCTTTTTCTGTGGATCCGTCTCTTTGTTCAGACGGAATAGCCGACGCCGGATGTAAGCAGCATCAAGTTGAAAACACTGGGCAAGAAATTCCCGGGACAGGGGATGAAGGTCCGGACGCAAAACCAAATTCCACGATAAGCACAAAGTGGGTGGGATCCTAACAACTTGTGCCGGCAATTGGTATCACAAACACGGGCACCGACCGCTGTGGCGGTGAAAATTACACCAACAAAAAGCCCGCTCTCGTTCGGGCGGGCTCAGACAGGCCAGCGATGCTGTCATATTCTCAGGTCTGGTTCTGGTAACACTGCTGCATATACAGGTTCATCGCCCTGAGCACATTACTGCGACTGATGGTGCCCAGTACTTTGCCCTCATCGACCACTGGGTAGATTTTAGGCTTGAGGCCAAGCATCTGCTCCGCCAGCTTTAACATGCTGTCCTGCGGGCTGACTGACAGTACATCCGTACGCATGATATCTGCGACTGTTGCCGTCAGATCGCAGTGATAGCTGCTTTTGAGCATCACAGACAAACAATCCTGCTCAGATAAAAAGCCCACCAGCATGCCTCTGGCATCCACCACAGGCGCCCCCATGTTTTTGTGGGTCAACAGTTTTTCAACCGCGGTGGCCATCGACATCTCCGGGCGCAACAACACCGCCTGCCTATCCATGTAATCACTGATATTAATGGAATCCATATCTTCCCCCTCAGTTAAGGTGTTCCTCTATCCAGTTGCTTCGCTGAATAAAGCCGACAGTTACAGGCGTGCTCTTGGCTAACGGTGATCTCACCTGGGCACTTTCCCAACCACCACTCAACGTTGACCTTATGTCAACTTTGAGTGTAGCCAAAATAGCCGGGATTACTTCGAGGTCCAGATCATCACCTGCGCCGGTTCATCATTGCGCATGGTCGCCCGGTACATACCTTCTGTGTTAAAAGGCGTTGCAATATTGCCGCGGCCATCAATGGCAATCACGCCACCAGTCCCGCCGGCAGTCATCAATCGTTGGTTAATCACTTCATCGGCAGCCTGAATGATGGATTTGTCCTGATACTTGACCCGGGCGCAGATATCGCCGGCCACATGGTAACGGATAAAGTACTCACCATGTCCTGTAGCCGACACGGCGCAAACCTTGTTTTCCGCATAAGTCCCTGCGCCGATCACCGGCGAGTCACCAACCCGGCCATAACGTTTGGCCGTCATGCCGCCGGTTGAGGTACCGGCGGCCAGATTGCCCTGTTTATCCAACGCCACAGCTCCCACAGTACCAAACTTGTACTCAAGATCCAGTGCCATCAGGCTGGCCTGGTAATCTTTACTGGCAAGTTCCTGCTCGGCCAGTTTTTGTCTGGCTTTAAGCAATTGTTCATGGCGGGCGGGACTATCAAAATACTCCTGTGGCACCAGACTATAGTCGCGGGTCAGGGCGAACTCTTCTGCACCTTCCCCAGCCAGCATCACGTGAGGCGAGTGCTGCATCACATCCAGCGCCAGATTGATGGGGTTTTTGATATGTTTCACCCCGGCCACTGCACCGGCATTGAGGGTCTTGCCATCCATGATGGAGGCGTCCAGCTCATGGCCACCGTCAAAGGTATACACCGCGCCTTTACCGGCATTGAACAGCGGACTGTCCTCCAGCACATTAATGGCAACACGCACCGCTTCCAGACTGTCGCCGCCGGACGCCAGCACCGCATGGCCCTTTTCCACCGCCTGCCTGAGCATATCTTCATAAGCTTTAATCTGCTCAGGCGTGAGATTGGCTTTGGAGATGGTACCGGCACCACCATGAATGGCGATGCCAAAGGGCTTTTGCGGCTCACTGGCCAGCGTCTGTGCGCTCAGGGTCATCAGGGCAATAACGGACAGGGCGATTTTTTTCATTGTATTTATTCCTTGGTTACTCGGCCGCAGCATGAATTTTTGCTCATCTCAGGGCGCAGGGAGCGTCGCCAGCGTGACGACAAAGGTTTCTTTGTAGTCATTTATTTCTTTGATTGCAATCACCTGCTTGCCAGCACATGACATTGCGGTGACAATTGGAAGCAGATATTGCAACTGCCATCGTTGGACTCCCACATCCCAATGCTGACCATTCCTAACAGGCCTGCATACCTGCTGTTGTTGCTGGTGCTATTGCTGCCTCTGACCGTTCAGGCCAAAAGCAAAACCGATCCCTGGCTCACCCTGGCTATCAGTGGGGTGGACGAGGCGCTGTCGCGCAATATCTCCGCCCATTTGGGCAGCCTTCCGGAAAGCGAGGCCCAACGCAGAGCCTTTCTGTTCAGTGTGCAGGACAATGTCACCGCTGCGCTGGAGTCTATGGGGTACTATCATGGGGAAATTGAGCAACATCTGGAGCGTACCGATAAAGGCCCCTGGCAGTTAAGTATCAACGTCACGCCCGGACCGGCTGTGAGGCTGCTGTGGGTGGATATCCAGGTAGATGGCCAGCTGCGCAATTCACCTGAATTTGAAAAATGGATTGGCGGCGTAAAAATGTTGCCCGGCGATATTCTCAATCAGGGCGTTTACGAGGATGTCAAATCCCAGCTGCAGGCACTGGCGCTGTCGCGCGGCTACTTTAACGCCAGATATGTGACATCGCGGATCACGGTCAACCGGGATCTGAACCTGGCAACTGTGACCCTGCACCTCAACTCCGGCAGTCGCTATCGCTTCGGTGCCATTCATTTCGAAGGTTCTGATTTACGGCCTGCATTGCTGGAGCAGTTGATCCCGTTTCAGCCCCATGCGCCCTACTCTACCCAGCGCGTCGGCAACCTGAACCGGGAACTGCTGGACACCGGCTACTTTTCCAATATCAAGGTACTGCCGCAAATCGAGCAGGCGAAAAACACTCAGGTGCCAGTCAGTGTGCAACTGACGCCTAAACCAGCCAACACCATAGACCTGGGTGTCGGTGTGGAGATTGGTAACACCTCGGGCAATAAACCTGAGCCCAAGGCAAGCATCACCTGGCGCACACCGCAGATCAACAGCCTGGGTCACAGTCAGGAAACCACCATTGAGTGGTCACGGGATTCGCTGGCGCAGGACAGCTACCGCTTTCAAAGCACCTATACCATTCCCCTGAGTCACCCTCTGGATGACAGACTGCAAATCAAGCTGGGTCTGGTCAAAGACAGATACGGCGTGGTGCAGGTGTATGATCCTGAAGCCCGGGAATTTGATACCACCGGGCAGCTCGAGTCCACTAAAGGCTTTGTGGAAGTGCTGCGTCAGCAAAAAATTGCCAACAATTGGTTGCTGGGCTATTCGGTACAGGGACTGCAGGAGTCCTACACCCAGTCTGGCGAACACTACGATCCAAGATACGTCCTCTTTGGCGCCGGTATTCAAAAAACCGTGCGCGGCGACAACAGTCTGGACCCAAAATCCGGTCATCGAAGTACCTATACGCTCCAGTATGGTGATCCCAACCTGGGCTCGGCGATCCGGCTGACCAAATTGCAGGCCAGCTATCTGTGGGTCGATACATTCTTCACCAAACACAGATTTGTCGCCCGCCTGGATTTGGGGATCAACCTGGTGCCGGATGGCGACTTGGCGCTGGTTCCGCCCTCGCTGCGTTTCTTCGCCGGCGGTGACAACAGTATTCGCGGTTATGGCTATCAGGAACTGGGTCCTACCATAGATACAGTAACGCCTGAGGGCACCCTGCGAGAAGTGATCGGCGGCCGTTATCTGGCGGTAGGCAGTCTGGAATATCAATATTATCTGACCCCTACCTGGCGGGTGGCTGCCTTTATCGATGCCGGTAATGCTTTTGACAAAAATGAATTTAAGCCTGTAGTTGCGGTTGGTCCAGGGCTCCATTGGATTTCGCCGGTCGGTCCCATCAAGCTGGATATAGGTTTTGGTCTGAATAAAACCGAAACTCTGGATCGCAGCTGGCGTATTCACCTGACCATGGGGACTGTGCTGTGATGACTGACAAATCTCTATCAGATCAGCCGGAGCAAGCGGCACTGCCAGCCCGAAAATCCCGCAGTTTGCCGATTCGGATATTGCGCAACAGCATCAGGCTGGTTGTGTACCTGCCGTTATTGCTGCTGGTGACTGTGGCGCTGCTCATCGGTACTTCTTTTGGCAGCAGGCTCTCGGTCATGCTGGCCGATGCCTTTGTGCCCAACCTTGAGATCAGTTATCTCAGTGGTCGTCTGAATAAAGATTTAACGCTGGCACAGGCCCACTGGTCGATGGACGGCATCAAGGTTGATGCCACAGATCTGCACCTGGCCTGGTCTCCGGCTTGCCTGTTGCACAAGCAGGTATGTGTTAATCGACTGGCAGCCTCTTCCGTATCCGTCAACATAGATACCGATGCGATTTCCTCCGGTGACAACAACGAGCCCGACGCTGACACTGATGATTCAGCGCCGGATTCACCGCTGGAGCTGCCCATTACGATCAGCCTGAATGACAGCCTGCTCAAACAGGTCAACGTCAGGGTCAATGACATGCATTTCAATGCCGATGAGCTCAGTGCGGCCGCCGACTGGCCAATTTCCGGTATCCGGGTGCACAAACTCAACAGCAAAGGCTTGTTGGTTGATATTCCCCTCGCCGCGGAAGTCTCAGCCGCCAAAACCGATGACAAGCCGCCAAAAACCGGCGATACGTCTGATGATGCCGCACACTGGGCCATGGCGCACCTGCCGCGGGTCTATAACCCGGTACCCGTGATTGTAGAAGCATTGCAACTGCAGGACAGTACACTGACCCTGGGGACGCGCACCGATAAATTCAGCGAATTGAGTCTGCAAGGCGAGTATCTGGGTACAGACATTCATGTGCAGGAATTGCATGCAGTGCATCCGATAGGCAGTCTGTCGCTGAAGGGTAACATCCAGTTGGACAAGCACTATCCGATGGATTTCGATATCGAGGCGCAGCTGACAGCAGATAGCCTGCTTGATGGACTGGACCACCAAACGCTTGAACTCAGGGTCAATGGTGATTTTGCAGACCTCAAATTGCAGGCCAAAGGTCAGGGAGACACTGACTTTACCCTATCAGCCAATGCTGCACTGGCTAATCCGCACATTCCCTATCAGGTCACACTGGCCGCCGAGGCGCTCAGATGGCCGCTGAATGCGCCTGAATATCAGGGACGCAGGCTTAATCTGCATTCCAGTGGCGATTTAACAAGCCAGTTTGCGGTGCTATCCGGCGACATATTAACCCCTTACTATCCTCAGGCGCAGTTTGCATCCGAGCTTAGTCACACAGATCAGCAGCTTACGCTCAGACACCTGCAACTGGTGGCTGGCGAGTCATCGCTGCACCTGTCCGGCAATCTGGATTACGCCCCTGGCAGCGACAAGCAGCCTTTGCGGCTTGATTGGGATGTCGCGCTCAATGGCAAACAGTTAAATCCCGCCCTGGTCATCCTGCCCGGAGAGCAAACACTGCCCAAGGGCAGGATCACTGCTGATATTGTGAGCTCAGGCAAGCTAAGCGGCAAAGACTGGCAAATTCAGCTGCCCCGGCTGTCACTTTATGGCTTGCTGGATGGCTACCCTTTGGATTTGTCCGGGGCGCTGTCGGTGGACAGCAAACTGCACTTTAATGCCAGTGCACTTAAACTCAGTGCTCTGGGTGCAAGCCTGACGGCAGATGGCAGCACCGGCGAAAACTGGGACCTGACCGGCCAACTGACAGTTCCGGATCTGTCTCCCTGGATGAAAAATGCCAAAGGCAGCATTCAGGCAGATCTCAGGGTAACGGGCAAAGAAGATGCCCCGCGTCTGACTCTGGATGGCGAGATGAAACAGGTTGGCCTGAATGAACTTGAAGTGTCCCATCTGGCAATCAACGGCTGGCTGGATCTGCTTGGCCAGCACGACTACAACCTCGCCATTGGTGGCGAATCACTGACATTCGATGCCCACACACTCAACACCCTGACGCTCTGGAGTCAGGGGAATCTCAATCAGCAGCAATTGTCGCTGACAACCCAGGGCGACTTACGTCTCGACACCCGTATTGACAGTAAATATGACGATAAAAAACAAAGTGTTGCTGCAGATATCAGTAGGCTGGATATCACTACGCTGTTGGGTGACTGGCGCCTCGATAAGCCTGTATCAATGAACTGGAATGTCAGCCAGCAGCAAGGACAGATACCTCCCTTCTGCCTGCAAAGTCAGGACAACCAATTGTGCCTTGAGGAAACTGCTCGCATCGGCACCAAGGGCCAGGCAGCGGTTGGCTTTAAAGGCGATCCGGGCAGCATTGCCGCGCCTTTGATGCCACGCCAGCTGAAATGGCATGGCCCGGTGATGCTCGACAGCCGGATATACTGGCTACCGGGTCAACGCCCCAGTGCCAATATACTGCTGCAGTTAATGCCCGGCAGCATTACCGTTACCCGTAAAGAGCAGCCTCCTGCGACGGTGGAATACCAGGGAGGTCAGATTGTTGGCTTGCTGAAAGATGATTTACTGACGCTTAATGCCAGTCTGGATGCCGGCACACTCGCCGCCCTGTCCAGCAGGCTGCAGGTCAGCGTCAAACCGGATAGAGCGCTCAGCGGGGATATCCGTATCGATCACCTGCAGCTGGCTGGTCTGCAGGTATTTATGCCGCAAATTGAAACGCTGACCGGCGAACTGACCAGTGACATTTCACTGTCCGGCAGTCTTGGCCATCCCAGAGCTGAAGGTAAGTTGACTCTGAGCAAAGGTTCGTTTTCCGCTGCAGCCAACCCGACACTGATGGAAGATATTAATCTGGCAGTGAATTTTGGCGGGCAGCAGGCAACGCTGAGCGGCGATTGGCGTATGGGCAAAGGCACCGGTGAACTGGGTGGAGGGCTGGACTGGCAACAGGGTAAGGCCAATGGCACAGTCACCATCAAAGGTGACAACCTTGAAGTGATCGCTCCTCCGGTTGCCATCGTCCGGGTTTCACCGGATTTGACCATTTCACTGAACCCCAATGGTACCCATGTGGCCGGGAGTATCACAGTGCCAGGCGGCGACATCAAGATAGTACAGATGGCAGCAGGTGGTGTGCCACTGTCTTCCGACGTGGTATTCCAAGATTCCATCTCTGAGGCGGCAGCAAAATCCAAGCCCTACCCCATCAGTGCGGATCTGAATATCCGGGTTGCCGATCGGGTCAGTATCAGCGGTATGGGCCTCAGTGGCAATCTGGCCGGGACGCTGACGCTGCAACAGCAGCCATCCCGCCCACCGCTGCTGTTTGGCGAAGTGCAGGTACTGAACGGCGCCTATCGTTTCCTCGGACAACGACTGCAAATCAGTACCGGTGAGCTGCAATTTGTTGGCCCCGCTGCCGAGCCCAGTTTGAATATTGAGGCCGTACGGGTCGTCAAGGATGAAAATGGTGATGTTACCGCCGGCATCCGCGTCACCGGTACCCCGGCCCGCCCTCAGGTAACGCTGTTTTCCAATCCGGCGATGGAGCAGGCGGAGATCCTGTCTTATATCATCAAAGGCAGCGGCTTTAATGACAAGCAACAGAATGATGCGCTGATGATGAGCGCGGCCCTGACCCTGAGTACCCAACTGGCTGACGGCGCAATTGGCAATATCGGCAACGCCGCCACCAGTATGGCGGAAAAAATAGGGATTTCAGATATTCAACTCGATGCCAACGATGATGGTAAAGTGGCGATCAGTGGTTATATAGGCGACAGGCTGATGGTGAAATACGGCATCGGGGTGTTCAACCCTGGCTATGAGCTGACCGTCCGCTATTACCTGCTTAGCCGACTGTACCTAGAGGCCGTATCTGCCACACTGGACCAATCGCTGGATCTGTATTACAGCTTCGACCTGGATTAATCCCACTGCGTATAGTTCTGGTATAGACCTAGAATAGTGCTGTAGTCATCGCACCACCAGGACCACGCCAGTGTGGTTATTATCCGAAGTCCAGCCATGCCATTGATGGCCAAGTATA
>NZ_JBOZWP010000024.1:0-87209 GCF_050865035.1 Shewanella sp. GXUN23E
AAAATTATCCACACAACCTATATTCAGGGCCGCTTCAAGCGGTATTTCAGCTTTGTGGATTCCCGCCTCCTCTGCTCAAAACCCACCTCAACTATTAAGTTGAAACGCAAACTCCGAGCCGGGCGAACAGGATTGGATCATTTATTGGCCACCCAAAGTCCTTTGAAGGTATTAACCTGTCAGGGCGCAGTTAATGTCCTTGTCTATATAGATAGAACCGGTAGTTCATCAGTCAGACAGCAAAACACCGGCAATTGCCGGTGTTTTTGAAAATAACGCCTGTTTATACAAGTAAGCCGATTTTCTCATAGACTTGTTTAAGCGTAACTTCAGCTCGAGCCTGCGCTCTTTGCGCGCCATCAAGCATCACCTGATTCAGAAATGCCTGGTCAGCACGATACTGGCGGAATCGCTCCTGCAATGGTTCCAGCATAGCGACAACCGCCTCACCGGTTGCAACTTTCAGTGGTCCATACATAGCTTGATCAGCATATTCGGCTTCTATGTCAGCAATGGTACGACCGGTAACACCGGACAGGATGCTCATCAGGTTGGCAATGCCTGGCTTGTTTTCGATGTCATAACGCACAACAGGCGGGTTATCACCGTCAGTCATGGCCTTCTTGAACTTCTTCAATACTGCCTTAGGGTCTTCCAACAAACCGACGACATTGTTGCGGTTGTCATCGGACTTGGACATCTTCTTGGTTGGATCCTGCAATGACATCACCCGGGCACCTTCTTTCGGAATAAAAGGCTCGGGGATAGTGAAAGTATCACCATAGATGTTGTTGAAGCGGGTTGCGATATCACGGGTCAGTTCAAGGTGTTGCTTCTGATCCTGACCAACCGGGATCTCATTAGCCTGGTACAACAGAATGTCTGCCGCCATCAGCACCGGATAACCAAACAAGCCAACGTTAATGTTGTTGGCATGCTTCTGCGACTTGTCTTTAAACTGAGTCATACGATTCAGCTCACCCATTTGTGCATAGCAGTTCAATGCCCAAGCCAGCTGAGTATGCTGTGGTACCTGTGATTGGATGAATACAGTGCTCTTCTGTGGGTCCACGCCACACGCCAGATACAGAGCCAAGGTATCCAAACAGGCTTCACGCAGTTTGATTGGATCCTGTCTTACTGTAATCGCATGCAAATCGACCACGCAATAAAGGCAGTCATGGCTATCCTGCATGGCAACCCATTGACGCAGTGCACCCAGGTAGTTACCAATGGTCAATTCACCGGACGGCTGGGCGCCGCTAAGTACTATGGGTTTAGTCATCGTAGTTCATGCTCCAATACTGCCTGACGAGGTATAAACCATCGTCAAAATTTCTAAAAAGTGGTCACATACGGCATCAGGGCCGCAAAGCTCAATATCTTCACCGTAGTTATAGCCATAGGTCAAGCCGATTGACGCCGCACCGGCGGCTTTGGCGGCGAGAATGTCATTACGGGAGTCTCCAATCATCAGCAACTCATCAGCGTTGACCCCCAAATGCCTCATTACGTGTATAAGTGGTAAAGGACTGGGTTTCATTTCGGCTAATGAATCCCCTCCCAATACCAGGTCAAAATATTGATCAATGCCAAAACCGCGTAACAGCGGCTCGGTGAAACGATAGGGTTTATTGGTTACCAGCGCCAGCGGCATGTTTCTCGCTTTAAAAGCCGTCAATACTTCAGTGACTCCTGCATATAAACGACTGTGCTGCTCCAGATGCTGACTGTAGTAGTGCATAAATTCCGGCATTACTCTGTCAAGTTCAGCATCAGTAACAGCGG
Organism: Shewanella sp. GXUN23E; assembly: GCF_050865035.1. Lineage (NCBI taxonomy): Bacteria > Pseudomonadati > Pseudomonadota > Gammaproteobacteria > Alteromonadales > Shewanellaceae > Shewanella > Shewanella sp. GXUN23E. The sequence goes on from NZ_JBOZWP010000024.1 coordinate 1,789, forward strand.
CGCCACGCGCCCAGGTCAATGCCCTTTGCATCAGTGTTCTGGCACCATTTCCCACCCAGGTTCGCACCTGATCTTCCGTACATTCAGGTAAGCCCTGGGAGGCCAGAGTCAATCCGGTCGCAACAGCCAGATCCGGCACACTGTCGACAAGCGTGCCATCAAGATCAAACGCTATGGCTTTAATTCCAGAGAATTTCATATCAAGAATTCACCTTCGCCAACTCTGCACGCATATCTTCAATAACTGCACTGTAGTCAGGCTGGCTGAAAATGGCACTGCCGGCCACAAACATATCCGCACCAGCGGCGGCTATCTCAGCAATATTATCGGTCTTCACGCCACCATCAACTTCAAGTCGAATATCAAAACCACTGGCATCAATAAGCTCACGCACCTGACGAAGTTTATCCAGTGTTGACGGGATAAAAGACTGGCCGCCAAAACCCGGGTTTACCGACATCAGCAAAATGACATCCAGCTTATCCATCACATAATCCAGATAATGCAGCGGCGTTGCGGGATTGAATACCAAACCAGCCTTACAGCCGTGGTCCCTAATCAATTGCAAAGTGCGGTCTACATGCTCGGAAGCTTCTGGATGAAATGTAATAATAGAAGCGCCGGCCTTGGCAAAGTCAGGAATGATGCGGTCAACCGGTTTAACCATCAAATGCACGTCAATATCTGCAGTGATACCGTAATCTCTGAGCGCTTTGCAAACCATAGGGCCAATGGTGAGGTTCGGTACATAGTGATTGTCCATCACATCAAAGTGAACCACATCAGCGCCGGCATCCAGCACAGCTTTGACATCATCACCCAAACGAGCGAAATCAGCAGACAAAATTGAAGGGGCAATCAGGTAAGGGCGCATAGTGTTCTCACATATGGGATATAGGTAACAAAGACTGAACACCTAACCGAAAAATCAATGACTGATAAGGCCTTGTCTTTTTATGACATTGTGTTCAGCTTATTTTTTATGGGAGTCATTCTACTATCCGGGTACGGCATTTCTCCACCGCATATGGCAAATATTCACCAAATACCGGGTAAAAACCACTGCATATTGAATTCACTGATATCTGAGAATGACTCACTGTTCCGAGCACTACATTTACCCTTAATCAACATCAAGCACCAATGTGTTTAAAAAACACCCAACCGTTGATATACTCTGCTACCTATTATCGGTGAGATATTTTCAGGAAATCGATCAGGAAGGTCATTATGGCGATACTCAGGGCGTCAATAAAAAGCTGTATCAAGCCACTGTTGGTCGCAGTTATGCCTGTATTGCTGTTTATCGCCATCAGTGTTTCTGACTCTTCCGATTCAGTCATGAATCAAGCTTGCGTATGCGATGGTACAGTAAGTTATGACACTGCGTTACCCGCAAGTCATCCCAAAAACCTGTGTGCAGCAGAACGTCAGGATGTCAGTTGGATTGGATGGTTAACCGGGCAAAATGGCACCAGCCAATTCCATTTTGTTGACCTGTTTGAATTGTTGTACAAGAAGCACAGTAAACCCGCCGAGAAACTGCCCTCACACAATGGGTTAATGGGAGACTAAGTGCTCAGACTGTGGCAAATATTCAGCAGTACCCTGGCGGCGTTTTTCGGAGTACAGAATAATACCAACCGCCAACGGGACTTTCAGGACAGTTCTCCTCTGCCCTATATTTTTATGGGGATTCTGCTGGCTGCAGTTCTGGTGGGATTGCTGGTGTTGATAGTACAGCAGGTATTGAGCCAGTAACCCTGGCTCACACAGTGTCTTAACTCAATGCTTCGGTATGATAAGTTTCATCGTACAAGGCCATCAATTCATCAACCTTTACTCTGCCACTGCCCTTCTGGCTAATATTGCGCTGCACCTTAATGGATTCAAACCTGGCTCCATGATACAGCTCGCGAGTTAAGGCGATATCGTGATTACTGATTAACACAGGGATCCTTTTTTCGATGGCAATGTGCCTTGAGTATCTGGCCAACAGCGCCTGATCATCCAGAGAGAATCCCGCCCCGACATAAGTCGTGAAGCTGGCAGTTGAAGACAGTGGCGCATAAGGCGGGTCACAGTAGATCACATCGCCCGGCTCAGCCATATCAAAAGCCTGCTCATATCCAATACAAACAAACTCCGCCCGTTGGGCCTTAGCCGAAAACGCTCTTATTTCCTTCTCAGGGAAATAGGGCTTTTTGTATGAGCCAAATGGCACATTAAATTCACCCTTGCGGTTATAACGGCACAAGCCGTTGAAACCGTGGCGATTCAAATACAGGAAATAGACCGAACGTTGGAACGGATCCCGACTGGCGTTGAATTTTTTGCGCACATCATAGTAGGCCTCTTTATTGTTCATCTTGTCGACAAACAATGCCTGGGCCGCACGTATATATGCATCAGGTCTGTGTTTAACTATGTTGTATAACTCAATCAAATCCCGGTTGATGTCGCACAACAGGTAGCTGTCATAGTGGGTATTAAGAAATACCGAACCGGCGCCGACAAAAGGCTCAATCAGGCGCTTGCCAGCCGGAAGGTGACGGTTCAGGGCATCAACCAATTTAAATTTACCACCAGCCCATTTAAGGAAGGCTCTGTTTTTTATGCTCATTTAACCTGATTAGCGCCCAAAACAAAAAGAGTTGAAGATTGTACTCTGTTTGCCGTCAAAATTCACGGGCTCAAGGCTTATAGAGGGCGAGGCGTTGCATGGATGACCAATTTCGCACCCATGGTTGTCCCAGTCGGTACTCATCCTTCAATCTGAATGCCGCTATCTCTGCCTCAGATTTGCTCGCGTACTGTCCCTGCAGTACCAGCCACCATTGGCCGGATTGCAAAACCACTATGTCAGCCTCAGCCCTGAGAGAAGTCAGTATTTGCTTCAATGAATCAGCATGCTTGACCGAAGCCAGTTGGATCCCGTAACCGACTGCAGGCATTGCACTATCAAGGGCGTCAGTGTCAGCTGCAGCAAGCTCAATCCTGGGATCATCCATACCCGCCTGACTCAGCGGTGTATCAATCTGATGTGGCATGTCCGCCACTGTTTCGGCGGCGAGACTGGGACTCACGTTATTCTGGCCAGTGGCAGTAATTAACTCCTGGGGGAGCACCAATTCTTTCGTATCTGCAAGTGTGGCAGCAGGCAGAATAGTCAGAGCTGTGGTTAGGTCATCCATTTGGAGCCTATCGATATCGTCGTCATCCCGCAGTTGCCCGGGCGCTGTTTCTGAGTCTGCAGCCAAGTCCGGAATTGACATTGAAGCAAGATCAGCGGCAGACGCGCTTTCTGCCAATGATCCGCTTTCGAGCAAAATGCTGATGTCAGTCGCCGAAGATGAATTGGCTTGATATATGTTCACAACCGGCACAACCCCATCGGCGGGGGAACGGCTATCAAGCAGCATCGCCCCGCGCTGAGACAGACGTTCGAACTGCTGCTCCGATAATCTGATTGAAAAGTCCGGAGGCTCGGGTTCAGGTACAGAAACAAACGCCCACAGTAAAACAGCGACAACCAACGAGCTCATACCCGCTAAAGCCAGCCACCATCCAATTCTGCGCTTGGGCCGTTCTTCCTGAGGGAACAACACCCTCTCCAGCAGCGCTACAACTTCTGCTGGAGTTCCTGATTGTTGCTGTAACTGAGCATCAACTGCATTGCTGGCAAGAAACGGCGTTTCGCCGGTGCGCGCAAGCAACATATTGAACAACTGCTCACGCTCTGCCAACCCCAGATAACTCAAAGGCACAGTCAACATCAACTGCTGCTGCACATCCGTCATCTGAGCGGTGAGTTCTGCCATAAACGCTGTAGTCGCAGTAAAGGTAAGAGAGACAGGTTTGCCGCCACACTCAAGCTGACTGAGAACCAAGCACTCAGCCCAAAGTGTCATCGGCAATAGATGAGCATCATCAACAATGATATGCACAGGTTGAGTCAGTTCGTCCCTGAGGCGAAACAGTGAATCAGCAAGCGGGAGCTCATCATCAAATATGGCACTGGAAGTGAGTTGGACCAGGATCTTGCGACGAATTTCAGCGCAATCGGCATGCGCAGGGCAGATGACCAGCGCAGAATTATAGCCCTCCAGTTCATCTGCCAGCGCAGTCACCAGAGTCGTTTTCCCCATCCCTTTGCCACCGGTAACAACCTGTAATTGGCGGGTATAGCTGGCATTGAGATGCAGACGTTGCAACAGCGCCTGTTGGGATGGAAGCAAGGCGAACATAGCCGACACAGGAATATCCTTAACCGTGGCGGCGAATGATCTCCTCAAGCAAAGTGTCATTGTTTACGACGACAACTTCTGCTTTGCCGATATCCGTTGGCAACACCAACCTGAGTTGGCCAGCCAGTACTTTCTTATCTCGCCGCATATGTTTGATAAAACTATTAAAGTCCATGGAGTCAGGTGCTTTAATCGGTAAGTCAAATGCCGCAATAAGCGCCCGAATACGACAGAGTTTTGACTCATCCATAAACCCCATGGCTACTGAGGTCTCAGCTGCAAGAATCATTCCAGCGGCTACTGCCTCCCCATGCAGCCACTTGCCATAGCCCATTTCAGCTTCGATGGCATGGCCAAAAGTATGACCAAGATTCAACAGCGCCCGAACACCCTGTTCAGTTTCATCTTCACTGACAACTTCAGCTTTGATTTCACAACATCTTTTGATGGTATATGCCAGTGATTCGTTATCCAGGGACGTCAACATATCGACATTGGTTTCAAGGTAGTCAAAAAATGCACTGTCCCAGATAATGCCGTACTTGATCACCTCTGCCATGCCTGCCGCAAACTCTCTGGCGGGCAGAGTCTTGAGACACTCAGTGTCGATAATCACCTGTTTGGGCTGATAGAAGGCACCTATCATGTTCTTGCCAAGTGGATGATTTACTGCGGTTTTACCGCCGACGGAAGAATCAACCTGTGATAACAGCGTCGTCGGGACCTGCACAAAATCGACCCCACGCTGATAACAGGCTGCCGCAAAGCCGGTCATATCGCCGATAACCCCGCCACCCAGTGCGATAAACACACAATCACGGGCAAGATTATGCTCAAGTGCAGAGGTATAGATATCGTTGAGGTATTCCAGCGTTTTGAACTGCTCGCCGTCCGGCAGGATGATGACATCAGTGTGTCCCAGTGGCGCGAGAGCATTAACAAGAGATTGAAGATAAAGCGGAGCGACCGTTTCATTGGTCACAATAAGGAAGCGTTTGTTGAGGAAGCGGGACCAGGTCCCGCTCTCTGTCATCAAATTCCGGCCGATATAAATGGGATAACTACGTACACCTAGATCAACCTGAATTTGCTGCATTTTCCTGCCCTAGAAACCGAGTTGTTCGATAATCTGATTTGCAACGACTTTGGCGCTCTGATCGTCAGTCTTAACGATTAAGTCGGCAATTTCCTCATACAGAGGATTACGAACTTCAGCCAGATTTTCAAGTACTTCACGTGGATCATCCACCTGCAGCAGCGGGCGGCGTTTATCACGTTGGGTACGTGCAACCTGCTTGTCGATAGTGGTTTCCAGATAGACCACAATACCCCGTGCAGACAGGAAATTGCGGATGTCTTTGCTTTGTACGGAACCACCACCGGTCGCCAGTACAATGCCTTGTTTTTCAGTCAGGTCAGCAATGACCTGCGCTTCGCGACGACGAAATCCCTCTTCGCCCTCGACGTCGAATACCCAGCCAATATCCGCACCGGTGCGGCTTTCGATTTCCTGATCTGAGTCGTGGAATTGGAGATGGAGCATCTGTGCCAGATGACGGCCAATGGTACTTTTACCTGCGCCCATAGGGCCAACCAAGAAGATATTACGTTTTTCAGCCATTTCTTATACGTCTGAATCTGATGAAAGTATGCCTATGTCAGCCCAGAAACGGACCGACCAATGATTTGTTACCTTGCTCTAAAGAGACTTGACCGTGGATTATCTCAGTTTCGCGCCGGAAAAGGCAAGTAAAGCTCAAGAATTATCCCTGGATTGGTGAGTTGACAGGCACTTTCCATCAAGCGGCAAAAACGAAAAATCCGGCTCAAAAGGCCGGATTTTCGTGCCGCCATCCAGAGTTAGATGGACTCTGTCACTATCTTGGGAGTGACAAAAATCAGCAATTCCTGCCTTTCGTTTTGGTCGGTGGAATTTCTGAACATAAACCCAAGATAAGGAATGTCACCCAGCACCGGCACCTTGCTTACCCTGCTTATCAGGTTTTGCTGGTAGATACCGCCAAGCACAATGGTTTCACCATTATCCACCAACACCTGAGTACCGATACGCTGGGTATCGATTGCCACTGCAGGGCCTGTGGGGGTATCCACGGTTGTCCCCTGAGAATCCTGAGTAATTTCCAGGTCCAGAATAACCCGGTTGTCGGGAGTAATCTGCGGTGTAACCCGCAGCGACAGCACTGCCTTTTTGAAGGTTACTGAGGTTGCTCCACTGGAGGTGGACTGCACATAGGGGATTTCCACACCCTGCTCAATGTAGGCGGATTTCTGGTTGGATGTGGTGATCCGGGGGCTGGCGATAATTTCCCCCTTGTTTTCCTGCTCAAGAGCGCTCAGCTCCAAATCCAGTACAGTGCCATCCGCGAGCTTGGCGACATGGAATGCAATACTGGTCGGATTGCTGACCGCAGCAGGCAAGTTAACATTAAGTCTGTCGTCAATAGAGGGTACCTTGCCACCGGCAATGCTGTCAGCACCTTCCAGAGTACCGGAAGTACCTTTGCTGCCCTGCTGATCGGTAATCCCCCAGCGGATACCTATGTCTTCAGACACGTCATCTTTCACTGTCACCATGCGGGATTCAATCAATACCTGGCGGATTGGAACATCCAGCACCTGCACCAAACGCGCAACGCTTTCCAGCGAATCTGAGGTGTCTTTCACCAGCAATGTATTAGTGCGCTCATCCACGGCAACCGACCCTCTGGAAGACAGCAGGCTGGAGTCAGAGCCCTTGAGCAGGTCGGCAATATCATTGGCCTTGGCATAATTGATCTGAATAAACTCAGAGTACAGCGGTGCCAGTTCTTTGACTTCCTGCTTGTTCTTGAGCTGCTGACTTTCGCGAATAGCGATCTCCTCTGCCGGCGCGACCATCAGGATATTACCTTCAATCCGCTTATCCAGGCCTTTGGTTTGCAGGATAAGATCCAGCGCCTGATCCCAGGGCACATCATCAAGACGCAGGGTAATATCGCCTTCCACAGTGTCGCTGGTCACCAGGTTGAAGTTGTTGTAGTCCGCAATGATCTGCAACACAGTGCGCACGGGAATGCTCTGGAAATTAAGAGACAAGGCTTTGCCGTCATATTTCTTCTCTTCCTTGGCCGCGACTTTGGCCTGTTTAACTTTATCCACATCCAGCACAAATGTACTGCCCTGCTGTTGATGCTGATATTCATAAGCACCACCAACATCGACCAGAATGCGGGTAGTCAGGTCATCCCTGAAAGTTTCGAAACTTTTTACCGGGGTCGCAAAATCCTGCACGTCCATGACATACAAGAGATCATTTGGGATTGAGGTATTAAAGAACTTCAGCTCAAGCTTGGCGCCTATCTGCTCGACGTCCACGGCAACTGAAGAGTTGTCCATTTTGACCAGCAATTTACCCCCACCGTCTGCATTACGGCGAAAATCGATATTATCGACCCCATTGATATAAGAGACTTTTTTATCCTCTCCCGCAGACACGGCATCATTGATTGTCAACCGGTACACCTTACCGTCTACCGCAGATTGATAGGGCTTTACTTTGTCAAGGTTCAGGGTGACCTGCAGATCGGCTCCCTGCTGATCTGTGACCAGAGTCGTCACATCATATTTCTCAACGGGGATTTCGCGCTTTTGCAAGGCAGAAGCGGTATCAGCAAAATGCAGCAGCAAGCTATTGGCATTCAGAGTGACTTCAGGATTACTGATATCCTCGTTGAAAATAAATTCAAACTCCACCTGACGGTCAACCACCGCGTGATACTTAACATCGACAAGTTGATTGGCCGCCAACGCTACGGGAAGTCCAGTCAATATCAACAAGCTCCCCAACAGGCACTTGCCGCAGGCTCTTTGAACCCATGTGTTCAAGGTAATAAGTTCCATAATACCCTCGTCCTTCCCAGGATTATTCGCCTGACAATTCCATGCTGCTTGAACGCTCTGTCCAGCAACCGGATCCATCAGGTACCAACTCTTTAATTTCTATATTTCTGTCTGTCACAACGGCAATTTGCCCATGGTAGAGGCCAAGATAATCACCAATGCCCAAACGGTAAACGTTGCCATCACTGCTTTGCACCAATGCCCAAATCTGTTTGCCTTCGGTCAGTGTGCCCCGCATTTTGAGATTATCCAGCGCATAAGTTTCCAGCCGGCTCTTACGTCGCTTCAGATCCGGTTGTAAACAATCTTTACTGGTATCAATAACCTCTTCCGTTAACTCTCTTGATGGAGGTACAAACGGACTGCGTAATAACTCGCTCTGATAATTGAAATGTTCAAACTTAGGCGTTTCTTTCAGTGGCGGGATATACGCCACATGCTGAGCTTTGGTGGTAGTCACAAATAGTTCAAGATCACTGCGATCACCGCTGCATCCCCCCACCATCAGCAGCATCAGGGAGGTCATGAAATAGCGCATCATTTCCCTCCCTTCTTATCGTTCTTGGCATTTTTAGGTGGCAACTCCGCCCCCTCTTTAAAACGATAGGTTTTAGCCTGAATATCCATTTTCAGCAGACCGTCATTCTGCTTGGTGATGGTAAAGTCGTGCAAACTGACAATCCTCGGCAATTTGGCTACACCAGCGACCATATTGCCCAGTTGATGATAATCACCCACCACAGACATATTGATCGGAAACTCCTGATAAAACTCCCGATCAATTTCAGTTTCCCAGTTCAGGCTTTCCATCTTCAGGCCGGCATCCGTTGCCACAAATGTCAGATCATCCAACAGCCCGGGCATTTCATTTTGCGAAGGCAGCATCTTAAGTAACTCGGCAAACTGAACCTCCATTTCCTGCAATTGTTCCCGATACAGTTTGAGGTTGGCCGCCATCTGATACTTGGTTTTGAAGTCGGTCCTTAACTGCTGCTCAGTAGCTTCTTCGCGGTTTAGTCTGTCCAACGCATCGGACATAAACAAAAAGTACCCACCGGCGATAACACATACCGCCAGAAACACGGCAAACACCACTTTGACCTTAATGGGCCAGCCACCAATATTCTCAAAATCGATATCATTAAAGTCACTGAGATCTATTTTCATTTGCTGGTGCCCTCATTGGTACCGGCCAACGCTTTCAGTTGTTGTTCGTCTATCACTGAAATATTCAGATTAAAGCGTTGCAACTGTCTCATCGCCTCAGTTTGCGACACAATTGACTGCATATTGGGTTCACTCAGCCAGGGCGAGGTTTTTACCTTACGCATCATATTGGCGACGTTGTTGTTCGATTCGCTGCGTCCATCGATCCACAGCATGCTGCCTTTTTTCTCAATGCTGTTGAGATAAATACCGGGCGGCACGATTCGTACCACTTCATCCAACACGTGAGTTGGCAAATTTCTGGCCTGTTGCAGATCCAGAATGATTTCTGTCCGTCTTTCGATATCCTTTTTGCGTTCGCGGATTTCGCGGATTTCTTTAATTTGTTTCTCAAGCAGATTGATTTCAGTCTGCAGGTACTGATTTCTGCCCTGCTGCTCTTCTGTCATTAAATCAATTACCGTCAATGACAGATAGACCAACAGACTGCTGACCAAAAACACCAGCACCAGAATACCTATATATTCACGCTGTTGCTTTTCCCTGGCCTCTTCCCGCCAAGGCAACAGATTTATGTTCGCCATTGTCCGTAACTCCTCAGCGCCAGACCACAGGCCACCATATATTTACCAATATCCTGTCCAAGCTTGGTTTTCAGACTCTCATTGGCATGTAATGCCCCCTGAAATGGGTTCGCCAACACCGTCAGAGTACCAAGCTCATTGGTTAACAGGTTGGCCATACCCTCGAGCAAAGAAGTGCCGCCGCACAGAACGATATAATCAACTTTGTCACGGTCACTGGAAGTGCAATAAATTTGCAGAGTGCGTTTGATCTGTTGGACTAACTGGGTTTGAAACGGTGCGAGGACTTCAAACATATAGTTTCTGGGTAACTCGCCATCGACTTTGGCTTTCTCAGCCTGTTCATAGGACATGCCGTAAAACGACAGAATGGATTGAGTAAACTGCTCCCCCCCAAACGCCTGCTCACGGACAAACACAGTATCGCCCTTATCAACCACCGCAAAAGTCGTGATGTTGGCGCCTATATCAACCATGGCGATGACTTTGTTTTTGGCACCTTCAGGTAACTGGTCATAGATGAGTTCAGCTGACCGGCCCAAAGCATAACCCTCAACATCAACAACTTTGGCTTCAAGCTCAATGGCATCAAGCGCATCGACCCTAGAATCAATGATTTCAGTGCGACAGGCACTGAGCAAGACATCCACCTTGGAAGGATCGGTACTGTTCAGCCTCAAAGTTTCAAAATCGATACTCACTTCATCAAGTGAGTAAGGGATAAGGTTGTCTGCCTCAATCTCGATCTGCGCTTCCATTTCGGCTTCGCTCAACGAGGCATCCATATAAATCACTTTGGTGATAACGGCACTGCCGGAAACCGCCACCGCTGCGCATTTAACGCTTTTGGGTAACTGCCTGGCAATTTGTCGCAGACTTTCCACCACGGCTTCGGAGTCCCGAATATCATGGTCATTGACTGCGCCCTTCTTCACCGGGACGCTGGCGAAACCTTCAACTTTAAATCCATCTGCGGTCTGCCCCAATAACATGGCTTTGACATCGTGCGAGCCGATATCAATACCAACCATTTGTGGTGCCTGACGCTTCCATAGCTTAGCGAACATAGTCCTTTGCCAACTCAGTTATTTTTATTAGCCCAGCTTTGCTAGAGTAGCACAATTATCATAGGTTATAACCATTTGAATCAAATGTTACCACCTTTACTTTCAAGCGTTTTGGTTAACCGGCTATTTTGCTTCACGACAACCAGCGTGCCCGATATAATTACTGGCTTTAAAATTCTCAACGGGAAAATGCAGTGAAGTGGATAAAACGTGCCTTAATCGCTCTGTTTGCGCTGGCCCTTCTGGCTATAGGTGCGATTGTGGCTGCCTATCTGTATGTCAAACCGGATCTGCCTGACGTAGCGGCATTAAAAACAGTAAAGCTGCAAACACCTTTGCGGGTATTCAGTCAGGACGGCAAACTGATTTCCCAGTTTGGCGAAAAACGTCGTATTCCGGTGTCTCTGGACGAAGTTCCCAAGCCGCTGATCCAGGCTATTCTGGCTACGGAAGACTCCAGATTCTATGAACACCATGGTATTGACCCCATAGGTATTATTCGTGCTGCCGTAGTACTGGCCACCACGGGTCAGAAACGTCAGGGCGCCAGTACCATCACCATGCAGGTAGCCCGTAATTTCTTCCTCACCCGCGATAAAACTTATATCCGGAAAGTTAAAGAGATCTTTATCGCCCTGCACATTGAACAGCTGCTGAGCAAGGATGAAATCCTTGAGCTGTACATCAACCGCATCTATTTGGGTCAGCGTGCCTATGGTTTCGGCGCAGCCGCTCAGGTCTATTATGGCAAGACACTGAAAGAACTCACATTGGCCCAGCAGGCCATGTTGGCTGGCTTGCCCAAGGCGCCTTCGTCGATGAACCCCATTACCTCACCGGTTCGGGCGGAAAGTCGCCGTAATGTAGTGTTGATGCGGATGCAGGAAGTCGGCTTTATTACTCAGGCAGAATACCGGGAGGCGATTGACTCCCCCATTACCGCCCGTTATCACGGTGCGGAAATCGATCTGTATGCCCCTTATATCTCAGAGATGGTACGGGATTATATGGTGCAGAAATATGGGGAAGAGGAAGCCTATACCGGTGGTTATGACGTTTACACCACGATAGATTCCCGTTTGCAGCAGCTGGCGCAAAAAGCGCTGCGCAACAATGTATATGCCTATGATGAACGTCATGGCTATCGGGGGCCAGCAGCGGTGCTGTGGACTGGCAAGCGTCCTGATGACGCCACCATTTTAACTGAACTGGCTAAAGTGGAATCGGTCAATGAACTCGAACCTGCAGCCGTTGTGAAAGTTGATAATCAGCAGGCGGAAGTGATGCTGGCCAATGGCAGCACGTTGACCTTGCCCTGGGCGGGGTTAAATTGGGCCCGCAGCTTTATCACTGACATGAAGCAGGGACCACTGCCAAAAACCGCGGATCAAATTGTTAAAGTCGGAGAGCGTATCTGGGTTCGCCAAAATGGCGATATCTGGCAGTTGGCTCAGATACCTGAGGTTTCCAGCGCCGTAGTATCGCTCGATCCCCACGATGGTGCCGTTCGGACGCTGGTTGGTGGATTCAGCTTCAAGCAAAGTCAGTACAATCGTATTACTCAGGCCAAGCGTCAATTGGGCTCCAACATCAAGCCTTTCATCTACGCTGCAGCGCTGGAGAGAGACTACACGCTGGCGACCATTATCAATAATGCGCCAATCAATGAGCCCGATATCAGTCAGGGCATCGCCTGGCGTCCGAAGAACTCTCCCAACGTTTATGGGGGGCCAACCCGCCTGCGTATTGGTCTGGCGCAATCGATCAACGTGATGTCAGTGCGAACTATGCGTCATGTGGGACTGGACAACACCATCAGCAAACTGGAGCAATTTGGCTTCGATGCCGCCGATCTGCCACGCAACGAATCTATCGCTCTGGGCTCAGCCTCAGTAACACCTATGCAGGTTGCGGCAGCCTTTGGGGTATTTGCCAACGGTGGATATCTGGTAGAGCCTTATTACATTGATCGGGTTCAGGATGCAGAGGGCAAGGTCATTGAGAAGTCTCATCCGACACTGGCCTGCAAACCTGTAGCTGACAAGAGTGAAAATGCACAGTTGACCCAAGCCGGCGTGGTTGCCGGTGAGTCCGAAGCTCTGGCACAGCATGAATCAGAAATCACTCAGCTGGAGCAGGAAACCACGGCACTGGCCTCATGCGATGCGCCGGACAGCCGTCATGCCAAACAGGTCATTTCTGAACAAAATGCCTTCCTGATCACCGATACCCTTAAAAGCGTCATTTGGGGTGGCGGTAACTGGAGTAAAGGTACCGGCTGGAATGGCACAGCCTGGCGCGCGGCCCGGGTGATCAAACGCCACGATATCGCCGGTAAGACAGGTACCACCAACGAGTCTCGTGATACCTGGTTCAGCGGATATACACCGGATCTGGTGACAACCTTCTGGGTTGGTTTTGACGATCACAGCCGTGAGCTGGGACGTACCACCTGGCGGGAAAATGGTCCAAAAGATCAAATATCCGGAGCCGAATCCGGTGCTAAAACCGCCGGTCCGGGATGGAATGAGTTTATGCGAGACGCTCTGGAAGGTACGCCTGAGCATCAGATCACACCACCCGAAGGGATTATTTCGGTGAGAATTGATCGGGCTACCGGTAAGCTGACCCACAAAACAGACTATACCTCCCGGTTTGAGTATTTTGTCGATGGCACTCAACCCAGAGATTATGCCACTGAACATCAACCGGATACGGAACTGTTCAACGATACGCCGGTATCAGACGATCTGTTCCAATAAACACTTCCACCCCGACCCTATGTCGGGGTGGTTGCTTCAACCCTAATATTTATCGAGTGTATGTAAATCATGATGATGACAATGCTGGCCATAGTCGGTGGCTTTATTATTCTGACCGTTGGTGCTGAATCACTGGTACGTGGTGCCAGTGCCGTGGCGCTGCGTCTGGGGATTACCCCCCTGGTTATCGGTCTGACTATCGTTGCCTTCGGTACCAGCGCCCCTGAACTGGCGGTCAGCCTCAAGTCAGCTCTGGCCGGTAACTCCGGCATTGCCTTGGGCAACGTCATCGGCTCCAACATTGCCAACATAGGCCTTATTCTGGCGCTGACCGCACTGATCCGCCCAATCCAGGTACAGTCGCAAATGGTGAAACGCGATATTCCGCTGATGATTATCGCCAGTCTGGTTTTCTGGTTCATGCTGTTCGATGGAGAACTGGGCTTTGTCGATGGACTGATTCTGGTGATTGCGCTGTTAAGCTACCTCACTTTCAGCTATATGAGTTCCAAAAACAGTGATGAAGAGCTGGATGTCGATACCACACCCCAGCATCCGGCGCTGTCAGCCCTGTTTATCATTGCCGGTATTGCCATGTTGATTGGTGGCGGTGTGCTGTTTGTCGATGGTGCGGTTGAACTGGCTAAAGCATTCGGCGTCAGCGAAGTGGTAATTGGTCTCACCATAGTGGCCATTGGTACCAGTATGCCTGAACTGGTGACCTCTGTAGTGGCGGCCATGAAAGGGGAAAGCGATATCGCTATTGGTAACGTCGTCGGCTCTAACCTGTTCAACATTCTGGGGATCCTTGGTATCACCGCATTGGTGCAACCGGTATCTTCAGCCGGACTGGAAAACTTTGATTTCACTGTGATGCTGGCGTTGGCAGTGGTGCTGCTGCCATTTGCCTGGACCGGTCTGCGTATCGGTCGCCGCGAAGGTGCCGTCATGTTAGCCGCCTATCTTGGTTATATTGGCTATCTGGTGGTCAATGCTGCGTAATACCAATTTCATTTAATCGTTGATCTGTTTCAGCGGGAGCTCAATGCGCTTGAGGTAAGTTCATTGAATCAGAATCCCTGACACGTGCTGAATTAATCAAACGATTAATGAGGTTGGTATAAACGATAAACCAAATGAAACGGGCGCCCTGGCGCCCGTTTTTTATATACCGCGACGGAATTGACTCTCCTTCGGGCTGTGATGGCTTTTACGCCATTGCCTTGAGCCCAGTGTCTGATAGTATATGTATAAATTCACAGTAATTGAGTGCTAACGCCTTGCAGCGGCTGGATCTTATCCCCATTACAGAACTCAAAGGTGTCGCCGCCAAAATGGCTGAGCGACTGGCCAAGCTGGGTATCCACACAGTTCAGGATGTGCTGTTTCATCTGCCTGCGCGTTATGAAGATCGCACCCGCATTTTCCCGATTGCCGATTTAATCCCCGGCAGCTATGCCACCGTTGAAGCACAAATCCAGTCGACCCAGATAATCAACGGTCGCAAGCGCATGCTGATCTGCAATGTGCGTGATGATTCCGGCGCCCTGACCCTGCGTTTTTTTAATTTCTCCATGGCGCAGCGTAACGGTCTGCAAACCGGTATGACAATTCGTGCTTATGGCGAAATCCGTACCGGCATGCATCAGTTGGAAATCATCCACCCGGAATACAAACTGACCCAGCCCGGAGACTCACCGGTACTGCAGGAGACTCTCACTCCCGTCTACCCCACTACCGAGGGCGTTAAGCAGGCTGGCTGGATAAAACTCACGGATCAGGCCCTCTCGATGCTCAGCGACGATAATCTGCAGGAGCTGTTGCCGCCAGCGCTGCAACCCGGTGGCATCAGCCTGGCTGACGCCATTCGTTTGCTGCACCGGCCTCCGGTGGATATTTCTGTGTTTCAACTGGAGCAGGGGCAACATCCGGCACAGCTGCGACTGGTGCAGGAAGAGCTGCTGGCCCACAACCTGTCCATGCTCAAGCTGCGTCAGCGCAGTAATCAGGACAAAGCCGTTGTACTGCGGGCCACAGGCCAATTGCTCACCCCATTTCTGGCGTCGTTACCCTTCAAACCGACCAACGCCCAGCAAAGGGTAGTGAAGGACATCACCACAGATATTGAAAAGCCAACGCCCATGATGCGACTGGTGCAGGGCGATGTGGGATCTGGTAAAACCCTGGTCGCCGCCATGGCCGCGCTGCAGGCAATTGAAAGCGGCTATCAGGTCGCCATGATGGCGCCAACCGAGCTGCTGGCCGAGCAGCACGCCACCAATTTTCAACAATGGTTTGAGCCTTTGGGTATTCACGTCGGCTGGCTGGCGGGCAAACTCAAGGGCAAGGCCAGAACTCAGGCACTGGAAGACATCGCTTCAGGTCATGCGGCCATGGTGGTGGGCACTCATGCCATTTTTCAGGAACAGGTGAACTTTCACAAACTGGCACTGATCATCATTGATGAACAACACAGATTTGGTGTTCATCAGCGACTTGGGCTCAGGGAAAAAGGCGCCAGTCAGGGATTCCAGCCACACCAGCTGATCATGACCGCCACACCTATTCCCAGAACCCTGGCGATGACGGCCTATGCCGACCTTGACACGTCGGTGATCGATGAGTTGCCGCCGGGCCGCACCCCAGTTACGACTGTCGCGATTGCCGACTCCCGTCGCCAGGAAGTGATCGAGCGGGTCAGGCAGGCGGCGCTGAATGATAACCGCCAAGCCTATTGGGTCTGCACCCTGATTGAAGAGTCCGAGGTGTTGGAGTGTCAGGCGGCAGAGGATACAGCTGCGGAGCTGAAGTTGGCGCTGCCGCAACTGCAGATAGGCCTGGTGCACGGGCGCATGAAAGCGGCTGACAAGCAGGCTGTCATGGATGAATTCAAAGCCGGTAAATTGAACCTTTTGGTGGCAACCACTGTCATTGAAGTAGGGGTAGATGTACCCAATGCCAGTTTGATGATTATCGAAAACCCGGAACGACTGGGTCTGGCACAACTGCATCAATTACGGGGTCGGGTCGGCCGGGGCGCGGTGGCCAGCCACTGCGTTCTGCTGTACAAACCACCGCTGTCCGTCACCGCCACCAAGCGTCTGGGCGTACTGCGCCAGAGCAACGACGGCTTTGTGATCGCCCAGCAGGATCTGGAGATCCGCGGACCGGGTGAAGTGCTGGGTACCAAGCAAACCGGTATTGCCGATATGAAAATTGCTGATCTGGTCAGGGATCAAGCGCTTATCCCGCATATACAGAAACTCGCACGGCATGTGATGGAACAGGCACCGGACAATGTCGACGCCATCATCTATCGCTGGCTCGGTGACAGGGAACAATTCGTTCAGGCGTAATAGTGCAGATTAATTGCCGTTAGCCCTGGTAGGCATCCCTGGGGAATTTTGGCAGAATGAAATCCCGCAGTTTGCGTGTTTTCAGTTTATTACCTGTGATGGCCTGCGGCCGACACAACAGCTAAGGAAGTAACATGCAAGTCAATAATGAAGACAGATTGGCCCCGCAGGAGAAATCCTCTGGCACCAATGGCGTCGCGATTATCGCAATAATCCTGGTGCTGCTGCTCTCGGGCGGCGCGTATTTCTATTTCAGCAAAGACTCGGCTCCCGAGCCGGAAATTACGGTAGAGGAAATCACCCTGCCGGAGCAGGCTCCACCAGAGCCACTGCCGGTGGCAGAAGCGGTACCAGAGCCAGAACCAACGCCGGTGCCCCATCCCCAGCCAGAACCTCAGACGCCGGCTGCACCGGCGAGCGAGCCGCTGCCCAGTCTGAATGACAGTGATACTTTTATTGAAGACAAAACCCTGAAATTGGCTGATGGCATGGATATCAGCAAGTTGCTGGTTACCCAGAATATGGCACGCCAGTTTGTGGTGTTTGTCGACAATCTGGCTCAGGGGGAACTGGCCAGAAAAGTCAGCCCGCTCAAGGGCCCAAGCCAGATATTCACCGTCACTGATATCACTGACAAGACATATCTGAATCCGGACAGTTACCACAGATACGATGTGTATGCCGATTTTCTTTCCAGTCTGGATGAACAGCAATTGGTCGCCACTTATGACAAACTGCAACCACTGCTGAATGAAGCGTTCGACGAGCTGGGATATCAGAATACCGACTTCAACGAGCGGGTGACTCAGGCTATCGACCAGATGCTGGCAGCACCTGTGATCGAAGATCCCATTGAACTGAATACCATCAGTGTTAACTATCAATTTGTGGACCCTGAACTGGAGGCACTGCCTGCAGCTCAGAAACTGATGATCCGCATGGGACCGGAAAACAGCCGTAAAGTCAAAGCGGTATTAAAGAAGCTCAAGGCACAGCTGACGGCCCAGTAACAGACTGACTTTGCCTGAAAGGAGCCTTGGGCTCCTTTTTTTTGGTCAAATTTCGGCTTGAACCCAACAATTCATTAGAATAATCTAATCAAAAATCACAACACTGTATCCAACAATGAAGGAGTGAGATATGCAATCCATACCTCCCGTTGAAGTCGAGCTGACCAGTCCGGCAACATGTAGACAATGGGTCGGCAATCAATGTCAGATTATCGATGTCAGAGGAGAAGCGGAGTTTGCAATGGCCCACTATCCGGGTGCCTGCAATATTCCCCTAGATCAACTGGCCGACTGGGCCCGGCAAATCACTGACAAATCAACACCACGGATCTTCTATTGCGGCAAAGGTATTCGTGCACAGATGGCAATCAATCTGCTCAGGGAGCAGGGTTTTACTCAGTTGGCCAACGGCGGCTCACTGGAGCAGCTAAAGGCGACTCTGGCCTGACAGAAAGAAAAAACGCTGCCCGATTACTCGGGCAGCGTGTAGAGCCAAGGTTCAGAATTAATGTAACACTAACTTTGAACAGGGTTGATGATGGTATAAATGGCTCTGAAACCAAAAAGGCTTAATCAGCCTGATTGATGAGGGCTTCCAGCTCGTTTGCAGCCTGCTTCATGCTGGCCTTTGCCTGTTCCCCATCCATGTTTAATGCTTCGGCATAAACGACATCAATATCGTTAATACCTATAAAATTCAATACAGTCTTCAGGTAGGGCACAACATGATCCGTCGCCGCTCCCTGATGGATCCCGCCCCGGGTCGTCACCAGGATGACGTTCTTGCCCTGAATGAGCCCCTGCGGACCTGTATCTGTGTAGCGAAATGTCACGCCTGCACGACAGATAAGGTCTATCCAGCTTTTCAGTTGTACAGGTACGCCAAAGTTGTACATGGGCGCAGCTATCACCAAAGTATTGTGCCCCTGGATTTCAGCAATCAATTCATCCGACAATACCAGCGCCTCGCGTTGACGCTCACTGAGCGAATCTCCGCCCCGCAATCCCATCACCAATTCGCCATCAAGCACTGGCAAAGGGCTGGCAACCAGATCCCGGACCGTCACACTGACGCCTTTATCATGGTACAAAGATTCGGCATGATTCAGCAACTGGCCAGACTGCGACCAATCTCCCAAAATGCTTGATTTTACGAACAATACTTCTGACATACCTGGCTCCAATCTGGCTCATTTGATGATTTAGGCCAGTCTATTGTCAGTCTGTGCAGAATAAAATTACCAATATTGCAATCTAATGTTCGTATAAAAAGAATCGTTGTTCCCCAAAAAACAATCTGCCACAGACTTCTTATGCCTGGAAAATTGTTCACGGAACAGTCAGGAGCCCACTGTGGATGCAGAGGTTATCAGAAACAATAAATCAACACCATACAAACAGTTGCACATCAAATGTTGACTATGGGGAGGCTGACATAGATCCCCCGGAACTGAGCACAGGGGATACCTTCACAGCTAAGTGAAATCTGCAGCTCCTGCTTGAGTTTCTGACCTCGCCGCAATTTGCCGACATCGATATTGTCAAATCTCACAGACGCCACAGGCGCGCTGACAATAGGCGCCAGATAGCGGATATCTGCTCGGCCAAGAACGATATCCCCCTCAACATCTCCCAGTTGCTGTGCCAGCCAAACAGCCCCCCAGCCGGTCAGGGTACACAGGGTATAAATACTGCCGGCAAACATGGATTGGTGAAGATTGATATTCGGCTCTAGCGGCGCAGACACCGACAGCACGCCATTGTCGGCATCCACTGGCTGCAACTGCATAAACCGGCTCACCGGGATAGTCTGATGCCAGGTATGAGCCAGCTCGTTCAGCAGTGTTTGAATATCCTTATCCATATTTAATGCCTTCAAACCTGTAGATGGAAAGTCACCGGGCCGTCGTTGAGCAGCTCAACCTTCATGTCTGCCGCAAATTGACCGGTTTCAACCTGCATCCCCTGCGCCCGGCAATACCCGACAAATTCAAGATACAAGCTCTCTGCCAATGCGGGAGTACCCGCTCCGGAAAAGCTGGGACGAAGCCCCCGGCTGGTGTCTGCCGCCAGCGTGAACTGGGAAACCACCAACAGACTGCCGCCAGCCTGGCTGACGTTCAGATTCATCTTGCCAGCCTCATCACTGAACACCCGGTATTTCATTACCTTGTCGGCAAGCTTTCGCAGTTTTTCCGAATCGTCACCCTGCTCTACCCCAAGCAGTACCAACAGCCCTGTCCCTATGGCACCGATAACCTGATGCTCCACAGTCACACTGGCGCGGGATACCCGCTGAATTAACGCTATCACTGACCTTTCCTCGTTGGCAAAACCGCCGCCATTACCGGCACCGGAAAAACGGGGATCATAATGGGTCACATCGACCTGCGCCAGCCATCTGCTCAATCGCCATCTTCACCGCGGCAAACATGCGCGGATCGGCCAGTGAATGATGAGACGCCGGTACAACCCGCAATGTCAGATTGGCGGGGAAAGGTTGCAAACCACGTTTGAGCAAGGTCGCCGGACATACCCAATCATTCTCGCCCTGCAGAATGTCACAGCGAACAGCCAGGTTCCCAAGCATACTTTGCCAGCGGGAAAGGCCATCGAAGTAATGATGAATGGCATAATGGAGCTGAATGGCCGCCATCGCCAGAGTACGTCGGGTCGACTCCCAGTGCAGCTGGTTACCGGGCATGGAGAGCTCCGCCTCCCAGCTTATCCAGCGGCGCAGCGCGGCATCCCGCCGCTCTGCATCATTGCCATGTAAATCCCGGCCGAAGCTGGCCAGCAACTCAGATAATCTGGGCTGCAATTTACCGGAAAACCTATGATAAGCATCCGGAAACAGCAGCGCAGCACCATGTTCACCGTACAGCCAGTTAACTCCGGCCGCCGAGGGAATAAACACCCCCCACAGCAACGCATGAACAACCCGCCCTGGGAATTGACCGGCATACAGCAACCCCAGTGTTGCGCCGAAAGAGCCCCCGGCGATATACCACCGGTCAACGCCAAGGTGACCTCTTACCCGCTCTATATCTGCCAGCAGCGTGTCAAAATCATTATCACAGACACAACCCGACGGCGTGGATAAACCGGCACCGCGCTGATCCAACATGATCACCTGCCATACAGACAGATCCCAAAGCGAAATATCCGATGGCAGGCAGCCACTCCCGGGGCCACCATGCAGCCACAGCACAGGTTTGCCATTGGGGTTGCCATAGCGGGCCAGATGCAGCCTATGGCCATCCCCTACAGCAAGCCATTCACGGCTGACGGCATCAGGCATCATCGGTCACATCCTGGCGGTGTAACAAACTGTGCTCAAACTCCGGCAGTGCAGCCGTTATCACAGCACCCAGCAATACCACAATCCAGGACAGGTAAACCCAAACAAACAAAATCGGAATAGTTGCCAGCGCGCCGTAAATCGCCTCATAGCTGGGGAACTGAGTAACGTACAGCGCAAAGCCACGCTTGGTCAGCTCAAACAACAGGGCTGCGATAATGGCGCCCAGCAGTGCGTGCCAGAACTTCACCTGTTTGTTGGGCACAACCATATAGAGCAGCAAAAATGCTGCGATTGAAAACAGCAGCGGCAAACGCTCAACCAGCAGCGACACCAGGCCTGACAGGTGGGCGTCATGGAAGATCTGCAGTGATATCACGTAGGAGGTCGCAACCAGACTGGCCCCCATCAACACCGGCCCCAGTGTCAGCACCATCCAGTACATAGAAAAGGACACCACTGCCCGGCGCTTCTCCTTCACCCGCCATATCTTGTTGAGCGCCTGATCGATGGCAGAGATCAACATAATCGCCACCACCACCAGTGCGGCAATACCGACTGCAGTACCTTTGGACGCATTGCCGACAAACTGATTAATGTACTGCTGCACTGTCTCGCCAGCGGCCGGCAGAAAATTGTTGTAGATAAATGCCTCTATTTGGGTACGGATACCTTTGAACACCGGGAATGCTGACAGCATCGACATTGTCACCGCCACCATAGGCACCAGCGACAACAGGGTGACATAGGCCAGATGGCCCGCCCTGATATTAATTTGATCCTCTGCCAGACGCGCTTTCAGGTGCAGAATAAACTGCCAGCAGGTTATGGCTACGCCTTTAAGGTGGGCGATATCTATCTTGTTTTTCACGACTTTGTCTTGATTCGTTAGCTTCATGGACGATATCTTCGTACCATACCGCCCACAACAGCTTGTTTACAAGTGTGAGGATACTATCCATGTCACAACAAGGATCTGCCGGCAACGTTATTGCCGCCATTGCCAGCTTTTTTATCCCGGGTCTGGGACAACTGGTGCAGGGACGCATTCTGCCTGCGTTGCTGTTTTGTCTGTTTGCTTTCGGTGGCTATGCCCTTTGGTGGTTGATTATTCCCGCCATCATTGGGGGTATCGCCCATCTGTGGAGTATTATTGACGCCGCCCGCTATTCACCCCAGGACTGAATGATGAAAAAAATACTGACCATAGTACTGACGGCATCGGTACTGACATTGACCGGTTGCCAAAGCGCTTATTACAGCGCCATGGAAAAAGTCGGCTACCACAAACGGGATATCATGGTTGACCGGGTCGAGGCAGCCAAAGAGTCTCAGGAAGAGGCCAAAGAGCAATTCAGCTCGGCACTGGCAGAGATGCAGGCGCTGCTGAACCATGATGGTGGCGATCTGCAAAGTGCCTACGAAAAGGCCCGGGATGAATACGAATCTGCCCAAACGGCAGCAGACAACGTCAGCGACAGGATCAACAAGGTAGAAGATGTTGCCCAGGCTCTGTTTGAAGAGTGGCAACAGGAAATCGGTGAAATCAGCAAAGCCAGTCTGCGCCGATCCAGCGAAACCAAGCTGCGCGATACCCGCCGCAACTACGAGCAACTGGTGCGTACCATGCGCCGTTCAGAGGCTAAAATGCAACCTGTGCTCACCGCCATGAAAGACAACATGCTGTACCTCAAACATAATCTGAATGCCCAGGCCATCGGCGCCATCAAGGGTGAATTCAGCAGCCTGCAAACAGATATTTCCGGGCTGATTAAAGAAATGAACAAGTCCATTGACGAGTCCAACAAATTCATCTCGGCGCTCGACAGCAAGTCCTGAGCCCTGCTCGGAGCAACCATGACCGTCGCCTGATGGTCGTGGCTGCTGCCATCAAAAGTTCCATGTCCAAAGTTGCATCGCAACTTTTACCTTGATCTAACTTCTGGCAATAACAGGCTTTAAAACAAGATCTTTCCCACACTTCATTAAAGGCGTAAAAACCTTATCCCGGTTAAAGCGTCACAATGGCATGATTCCTTTTCCATTGTATTTTCCATGACACTGATTGAATCCCTGACATTGATGCTGGCGCTTGTTTATATCGCCGGACAACTCTTCTGGAGCGGCCATAAATATGGTGCCCTGGTCACCGGGGCCAGCCTGCTTGTCGCCACTGTCATCGCCATGCAGCCGCACCTGTTTGTCGCCCTGTTGATTGCCCTGCTCACCCTGATGGCATTGAAATTTGCCAGGCCGCAGCTGTTTGCCAGCGAGATTAGGATCAATCCACTCAGATTCTGGATCCAGCACCTGCTGGCTCTGTCTATTCTGCTGTCGGCGGTGCACTACACCATCTACCACCTGTTGCTGCAGCATTACGGGCAGGTCGACTGGATAGCCCGTCCCAATATTCTGGATGCATTCCTGCCGATTGCCGGTGGCATCGAAGTTCGGGCCATCAGCCAATATGGTTATTTTGACCGGGAACATCCGGCCGCAGCGGTAATGCTCGGCGCAGTATTACTCAGCGGATTGCTGTGCAAGCGCGCCTTTTGTGGCTGGGCCTGTCCTCTGGGATTAGCGGGAGAGTATATCCACAAACTGCGGGTCAAATTACTGCCCGGTGAATATGAGCCGCCCAAGTGGCTGGACTGGCCGCTGCGCATGGTCAAATACCTGCTGCTGGCCTTCCTGGTTTACGTCGTCATCGGCATGCCGGTGCAGATGTTGCCTATGTATCTTGGCGGTGAGTATCACAAAGTTGCCGATCTAAAAATGGCACACTTCTTCGTCTCTCCCGGTACAGTCACGCTGATCTGTTTTGGTGTCATACTGTCGCTGGCAGCCTGGCGACGTCAGGCATTCTGCCGTTATCTGTGCCCTTACGGGGCGGCGCTTGGTCTGCTTAGCCTGCTCAGTCCCTTAAAAATTCGTCGTAATGAGAACCAGTGCATCAAGAAGCTCAAAGGCATTCCCTGCAGCAAATGCACCAGAGCCTGCCCGGTCGGCATCAAGGTCGATGAACTGACCACAGTGCACAGTGACGAGTGTCAGGCCTGTTTGCGTTGCGTCGCGGCCTGCCCACGTAAAGAGGCGCTGGCACTGAGCCTGCCATCTGGACAACGACTGTCCCACCGTGGACTGGCAATCATGCTGCTGGTGATCCTGTTTGCCCTGCCGATGCTGGCCTATTTGCTGGGATACTGGGAAAGTCAGACGCCAGCCGAGTTGCGACTGTATTTGATGCAGCATCTGGATAAGATTGGTATCTGACGCTGATCCGTGTAACAAATTAAAGGCAGTATAATGATGTTGGCAATGTGAGCGTAAAGCACATTGCCAGCGGCTTTACTGATGGCTCCCAAAGGCGACAACACGGGCAACGGTATAACAAAGAGATGGCAGGCATCCTTGTTATTCCAGCAAAGGGTTACAGACAGCGTTCCTGAGGGCGGAAAGGGCCTTTCTACCGCGACCGCTTTACCCTTCCAGGCAAACTGCCAGCCTCGTTGCGCTGTCGTTTTCCTCGCCCGGAGATAATTTGAAAGTGATCCGGCCCAATGTATGGTCAGCGATTGTCCAGTTTATGAAGGTATAAAAAAACCCGCTTATTCAGCGGGTTTTTATTTAACTGGCTAACAACTATCAGGCGCGTGAAGCACGCTTACGATCGTTTTCAGTCAGGTGGCGCTTACGCACACGAATGCTCTTGGGCGTGACTTCAACCAGTTCGTCATCATCGATGAATTCCAGCGCCTGCTCCAGGGTCATCAGGATAGGTGGCGTCAGAACCTGAGCTTCGTCGGTACCGGAAGCACGCATGTTGGTCAGCTGCTTACCTTTCAGACAGTTTACAGTCAGGTCGTTAGAGCGGCTGTGAATACCGATTACCTGGCCTTCATAAACTTCAGTGGCGTGGCCAATCATCAGACGACCGCGATCCTGCAGACCGTACAGAGCGAACGTCAGTGCCTTACCGGTCGCGTTAGAGATCAGTACACCATTGGTACGCTGACCGATGTCACCGCCCTTGTATGGACCATAGTGATCGAAGCTGTGGTACATCAGACCGGTACCGGAAGTCGCAGTCATGAACTCAGTCTGGAAACCAATCAAACCACGGCTAGGAATGATGAAGTCGATACGCACACGACCTTTACCATCCAGCTGCATGTCTTTCATGTCAGCCTTACGGGTACCCAGACGCTCGATCACACCACCCTGGTGCTCTTCTTCCACGTCAACGGTCAGGGTTTCGTATGGCTCGCACTTTTCGCCATCGATTTCCTTGATGATCACTTCTGGACGGGATACCGCCAGCTCATAACCTTCACGACGCATGTTTTCGATCAGGATAGACAGGTGCAGTTCACCACGACCGGATACGCGGAAACGATCAGGGCTTTCGGTTTCTTCAACGCGCAAAGCCACGTTGTGTACCAGTTCCTGCTCCAGACGCTCAAGAATGTTACGTGAAGTCACGTACTTACCTTCTTTACCAGCGAACGGAGAAGTGTTCACCTGGAAGGTCATGGTCATAGTTGGCTCGTCAACAGACAGCGGAGGCAGGGCTTCAACCGCACCGGCAGCACAGATGGTGTCGGAGATCTTCAGCTCACCCAGACCGGTAATGGCCACGATATCACCAGCCTGCGCTTCACCCACTTCGTGGCGATCCAGACCCATGTAACCCAGTACCTGGCCAACTTTACCGTTACGGGTTTTGCCATCAGCACCAACAATGGTCACCTGCTGGTTGGTCTTTACGCTGCCGCGCTTGATACGACCAACACCGATAACACCTACGTAAGAGTTGTAGTCCAGCTGAGAGATCTGCATCTGGAACGCGCCCTCAGCATCGGCATCAGGTGGAGATACCTGATCAACGATGGTTTGGAACAGTGGTGTCATGTTATCGCTGTGCTCATCCGGATCCAGAGACGCGAAACCGTTCAGCGCAGAGGCGTAAACAATTGGGAAATCCAGCTGCTCATCGGTGGCACCCAGGTTGTCGAACAGATCAAATACCTGATCGATAACCCAATCTGGGCGTGCACCCGGACGGTCAATCTTGTTGATAACCACGATAGGCTTCAGACCCTGAGCAAAGGCTTTTTGGGTTACGAAGCGGGTCTGTGGCATTGGGCCGTCCTGCGCATCAACCAGCAGCAGTACAGAGTCAACCATAGACAGAACACGTTCTACTTCACCACCGAAGTCAGCGTGTCCGGGAGTGTCTACGATGTTAATGCGGTAGTCATTCCATTTGATGGCGGTGTTTTTGGCCAGAATCGTGATGCCACGTTCTTTTTCCAGATCGTTGGAGTCCATCACCCGCTCAGTCGCTTCGCCACGGGTTGCCAGGGTGCCTGACTGCGCCAGCAGCTTGTCAACCAGGGTCGTCTTACCATGGTCAACGTGCGCGATAATCGCGATGTTTCTTAATTTTTCCAGCACGGATAAACCTCTTACCATCAATAAATTGGATTTCGTCTAAACTCGCTGACGAGCAAGTCAAGACAAAGGGGGCGACTGCCGCCCAAAGGGGCCACAGTCGTAAAAAGTGGGGTATTCTACTCCACCAGCGCATTGTCGCACAGGATTATTTTTTGCACATTTCAATTGTGCACAAATTAACCAGTTTTCATGCATTGCCTCAGCGCACTAATTTGGTTCACCCATAGGTCATTGCACCAAACCAAAGCAAGCGCAGCACCAACATGGTGCAACCGGCGTTAAAGCTGGTGCAACCCCTAGCACATAAACTTTTATTTTCAAGTAGTTAAATTATTGGCACAGGTCTGGCATTATGTTTGGCACGCAAGAGCAAGCCAGCAACATAGCTGGTGCCCTACACAGCAGAATATTGATTTAAAGGTACCCTACCTTTTCCCAGCGGAGGCTTAGCATGTCATACGAAGCGGTTTTACAACAACTGGCAGACAACGAAGTAAAATTTGTGGATTTACGTTTTACCGACACCAAAGGTAAAGAGCAGCATGTTTCTATTCCTACCCATCAGGTAGATGCTGACTTCTTCGAAGACGGTAAAATGTTTGACGGCTCCTCCATTGCAGGCTGGAAAGGCATCAACGAATCAGACATGGTACTGATGCCAGATCCTGATACCTTCCTGCTGGATCCTTTCACCGAAGAAAGTACTGCCATTATCCGTTGTGACATCCTCGAGCCAGGCACCATGCAGGGCTACGATCGTGACCCACGCTCCATCGCCAAAAAAGCTGAAGAGTACCTGCGTGCCACCGGTATTGCCGACACCGTATTGGTAGGGCCAGAGCCAGAATTCTTCCTGTTCGATGACGTACGTTTCGGCACCGACATGAGCGGTACCTTCGTGAAGATCGACGCCAAAGAAGCAGCATGGAACTCTGCCACATCTTATGAAGACGGCAACACAGGTCACCGTCCATTCGTGAAAGGCGGTTACTTCCCTGTTGCTCCTGTGGATTCCTCTCAGGATCTGCGCTCTGCCATGTGTCTGGTACTGGAAGAGATGGGCCAGGTTGTTGAAGCCCACCACCACGAAGTGGCCACTGCCGGTCAGAACGAAATTGCGACCCGCTTCAATACCCTGACCAAGAAAGCTGACGAAATTCAGGTGTTGAAGTACGTGGTGCATAACATGGCTCACGCCTATGGCAAAACTGCGACCTTTATGCCCAAGCCAATCGTTGGCGACAACGGCAGCGGTATGCACGTGCACCAGTCTCTGGCCAAAGATGGCGTAAACCTGTTTGCCGGCGACAAGTACGGTGGTCTGTCTGAAACTGCGCTGTACTACATCGGCGGTATCATCAAGCACGCCCGCGCGCTGAACGCATTCACCAACCCAAGCACCAACTCCTACAAGCGTTTGGTACCACACTTCGAAGCCCCGGTAATGCTGGCTTACTCTGCCCGTAACCGCTCCGCGTCTATCCGTATCCCTGTGGTTCCAAGCCCGAAAGCCCGTCGTATTGAGACCCGCTTCCCGGATCCAACTGCCAACCCATACCTGGGCTTCGCTGCCCTGCTGATGGCTGGTCTGGACGGTATCCAGAACAAGATCCATCCGGGCGAAGCCATGGACAAGGATCTGTATGACCTGCCAGCGGAAGAAGCAGCAGAGATCCCAACTGTTGCCGAGTCTCTGGAAGTTGCTCTGGCGGCACTGGATAGCGATCGTGAGTTCCTGACCAAGGGTGGCGTATTCAGCAACGACTTCATTGATTCCTACATCAAGCTGAAGACTGCTGAAGCCGAGCGTGTGAGCCGCACCACTCACCCACTGGAGTTTGAAATGTACTACAGCCTGTAATTGTTGGCTGATTCCTACAGGACCCCGCATTGCGGGGTCTTTTGCTTGTAGGCCAGAATGTGCTGCTATTGCCCCAGCGTGGCCAGTTTTTCCGGTGGCAAAGAGTCACCATGCAATTCAATTGTTTTGTTCAAATCTGCCAGCTGCACATTGATCGCCTGTCCCCGCCGCGAAAAGGTCAGCTCCAGCATCGCCGCCTCACCACTGTTTTCCAGCTGTAATCTGAGATCGTCCCGATTGAATATTCTGACGCCGGCAACATGGGTCAGTACATCGCCATACTGCAGTCCAAGCGCTGACGCCTGAGCAGACATGGCCGAGCCAAAATAAAGTACGTTGGGGATCCCGGCGGCATACAATCCCTGCTGGTATTCCGTCTCATTGAGGGTTTCTTTGGCCTCCGCCCATAGCTCACGCCGCGCCTGCGCCAATTGAGTGTCATAGGCCCAACCTTCACGCAGTGCCTGCTTTTGCAGGGCGACATCGGCTTGCTGGATACGGGCGATAAAGGCGGTGGGATCGATACGACTGGCCGGGGCGGCGTCACCCGACTCAATGTCGGGACTGGTAGCAGAAGTGGGTGCCTGACTTGCAGAACGCTGTCTACCCGGCAGTTGCCGATAGGTCTCCATATGGGAAGCAATATCCCCCTTCAGACCAGCCTTGACCATCTTCAGCAGCAACTCATTTTCCAACTGCTGCATCTGCACTTCACGGCGCAGACGCGCCAGCTCCTGTTGTTCCGCCGACACCGCAGCCGCCTGTTCCGCGGCTTCCGGCTGCACCTGCGGCAAGCGCTCTGCATGCAACAGCAGCCAGGCTGCACTAAAACCAGCCAGCGCACCGGCAAGGCTGCTGAGGATTATCTGCTTCGCCATACTGCTCACATCCCTGAGTGTTGGAGATACTTAACGCTAGCAGTTTTCCATTGATTGATGAAGTGAGAATTGGAACTAACACATTGGTTTAATTAAACATAATGCACTAATTAATGCAGCTGCCGACGACAAAGGCACACATCTGCCGCCGCCAGTGGCACTCTGCTTATTCGGCTTCCTGAATGACAGCTATCAACCGCAGGATATCCGCCTGCGTGTTATAGATATGGGGAGAAATCCTCAGCCCATAGCGGCGACAATCTACACTGAAACCTGCACTGTTCAGTGTTAACAACAGAGCCTGATTATCCCTGCCATTGATAATGGCGGTACCACTGCGTTTGTCCGGCGCAACGGGAGAGACCAACATGCCCGGTAATCCCTGATGCAACAGATCCAGCAGTTGCTGGTTATGATGCCTGATATTGTCCACCCCAAGCTGCGTCAGATAGCTGATGCTGTGCGCCGCCATGGCATAGGGCGCTACAGATGGAGTCCCGCCCCAAAACCGCAATGCGCCGGGATGATAGCGAAACTGATGGATATCAAATTCAAAGGGATTTTCATGGCTGAACCAGCCGACATCTTTGGGCTGACACTCATCAAGCCTCGCCGGATTGACCCACAACCAGGCGGCACCAGGGCCACCGCAGAGCCACTTCACACAGGAACCCAGAACAAAATCCGCACCGAGCTTATCCAGCTCCAGCGGCAAAATGCCCGCCGACTGAGCCACATCCACAAGCATGATGATGCCTCTTTCTTTCGCTACTTGAGCAACATCCAGCACTGGCGCACACTCACCGGTATTGGAATACACATGGCTGACAAACACCAGATCCACCTCAGGCGTCAATCGCTCCGCCCATACCTGTGGGTCTGTGATATCCAGCCCGGCAGCAATAAAACGAATGTCAACATCCCCCAGCGCCTGTTGCATGGCAAACCCCATGCTGGGAAAATCCTGCTCACTCATCAGGACCACAGCGCCCCGCGACAGCCGGGGATGAGACATCAATACCTTGGTGAGCGCAGATGACAAATTTACCTGCGGACAGAAATTATCAGCATCTGTGCCATACAACTTTCCAAGCGCCTGACGAAATGCCTCAATGACCGTGAGCCACTCGCCCCAAGGCTCTTTGCCCGAAGTTTGCCAGGGAGCCCAAAATGCCTGCTCAAAAGCCTGCTGCGCCGTTTTAAGCGGTCGCCCCACGGAATGGCTCTGCAGGTAGGTTTCGTCAGGCAGAATAAAAGCATCGCGGCAGTTGTCATCCAGGAACTCTGCCATCATCCAGCGCTCCTTTCTGTCAGCAGAGTCCTGAGTCTGGCAATATCCTCATGGCGGGTGCGAATGTCACTGCGTACCGCCGCGCAGCGTCTGTCTCTGAGCTTTTCCAGCGCCCCAAGCAGCACAGGCAGCGGCGGACCACTGGCGGTCACCTTATCCAGATGCCGGGCTTCCATGGCACCAGCCGGCACGGCAATATACTTGGCAACCAGTTGGTCGTGATGCTGGATAGCAGTATCACCATGGCAGTCGCAGGCGCGCAGAAACAGCGCCAGATTGCGCTGAAACCACTGGCTGTCGCTGCTGTTATCCGCCGCAGCGAGGAAGGCATCCAGATAGTTGGGCATGCGCATGCAGTCACGCAGGATCTGTTGATCCTCAGGCATCATGTACAGGAATTTATCCACCAGCATCTGGGAATATGCAGGGTCATTGGCCACGCACAGCCCCAACAGCATATCGATGACATTGATACCGGCAAAATCACCGGCATTGGCGCCACGATACACCTGGCTGCCGACGCGATAGGGTTTGTAGTAAGGCCGCACCTGATAAAAGAACTCATCAGTATCCAGACGCGCAAACAACTCCTGATTGGAAGCCTTCACATCTTCCAGCGCACAGGCACAGACCTTCAGCAAATCGGCTGCAATCGGATGGGAGATCCCAAGCGCCTGCAACTTCAACAGAGCATCAGCTGCGCGTTTATAGGCCAGAATGCCTTTGGTGTTGTAATCCACAAACAGCTTTTCACTGTCCAGACTGGTAAAGCGTTTGTAGATACCATTGAATGCGCGGTTGTGAGTGGTCAGATGGGCGGTGGCAAATCTTGGTGTTACGCCGATGGAGGCGCCGATATGCATTGCCAATGCCGAGGCGTCACGCAGCGGTGATACCGTTTCCCGTGATGGCTCGGTAATGTCATGGCGACGACAGGCAGCCATAAACAAGCCCACATTACCAAGCAAATCGAAGGCAGAATCAAATCCTTCATCGGTATTGCCCTCGGCCAGCAGTGCTGCAATCAGGGCATTCCCCTCCTGCAACAGTGTCTGCTTCAACTCATCACCAACACCATCGACATTGCCTCTGTCTTGTTGCTGCCAATAAAGTGTTTCCAGAGCGGTATTCAATTCCACAAATCTGCTGCGGATCCAGTGGTCAAATGCATTGCTGTTTGGCGTCACCTGTCTGCCCTCAAAATCCATCTCGTTCCATGTCCTGATTCAACCTATCACAGCCTCGGCAGCAAAAAAGCCTGTCTGGCGACCAGATCTATGCAACAGGCTGGCAAGCTGCCGATACAACAGGCCTAAGCGAATGATTTAATGACAGATATTAGTAAATCCGGACGAAGCCCACCCTGAAACCACAGCAAATATCAGAATATTAGCAATTCAATCAACTACTTATATACAAGCCGAGAATGTCAGCAGGATACATTTTTTTACACTTACGACAAACCTGCTCCCTGCCTGATTTTTATCCAACATGGCAAGCAAAAAATTTCACAACAACAAAAAACACCTTGGACAGCAACATTTTGTTTACGCTAGACTTTAATTGTGACGAAGATCACGTATGCAAACCAGCAGGAGTTTTGTATGTATAAGAATTTATTAAACAAGTCAGTCATTTTCGGGTTGGCTCTGGCGGCGTCGGGTACAGTTGTGGCTCAGGGCACAGATACTGTGATCTGCAACGATTGCAACGCTGCCAAGATCGAACAACTGGTGAATCAGCACACCGACAACAACCTTTATGTGGTTGATTTTGTAAACGCAACCGCCCAGAAAGTAAGTCAGGGCCAAACTGTAAAGCTGTCAGTATCAGAACTGAACTCGCTGAACAACAAATACGACTACCGCAAAACCCCACTGCGGGCCGTTCGCTAATCTCCGCGGGTAAAGAGGAAGTCACTAATCCCCTTGCTCTTTACCCCATCTCATTGCTCTCCCACTGAAACCGGAAGACTGGCAATCTGCCGTCATCCCTGCGATGTTAAAGCATAAATGGTGATCTCACCCGGTGGCATCAAACATGGCTTCACCACTGTTGGTGAGCGTTTGTTTGACTCGCAAACCGGCAGTGACAAGGAGATGCAATGCTGGAATATTCCCCCCTAAACCACACTCTCTGGCTCAGCGCGGAGCATGAGTCTTTGGTCAGAAAACAACTCAAAGCCAGCTTCAATCATACCTGGGAGCTTTATGAGTCGCTGTTTTCCGTAATAAACGCCGATGATGCTTACTACCTCAAGGCTGAGCCACTGCGTCATCCGCTAATCTTCTATTTCGGCCATACCGCCAGTTTTTTCATCAACAAACTCAAGCTGGGTAAATATCTCGAGCACAGGGTTAACCCTGAATTTGAGTCCATGTTTGCCATTGGCGTGGATGAAATGTCCTGGGATGATCTCGATGAGCGTCATTATCAATGGCCTTCTGTTGCGGCAGTAAGAGCCTATAGAAACGAGGTTAAACACTGCATTAATCAGTGGATTGATGATATGCCACTGACGCTGCCCATCACTCAGCAATCTCCCGCCTGGGTTATCCTGATGGGGATAGAGCATGAACGTATTCATCTGGAAACCTCTTCGGTCATTATCCGCCAGCTGCCGCTGCAATATGTCACCGCTTCAACATCCTGGCCTGCTTGCCCGGATGTCGGCCCGGCACCTGACAATTCGTTGATCAGTGTCAGCAGCGGCAAAGTGATCCTGGGGAAGCGCGAGGAAGATCTCACCTATGGCTGGGACAATGAATACGGCGTTCGTCAGGTAGAGCTGAATGACTTCAGAGCCAGCCGCTATCTGGTATCCAATGGTGAATATCTGGAATTTGTTGAGGACTGTGGCTATCAAACCCCAAGATTCTGGAGCGAAGAAGGCAAAGCCTGGCTGGCCTTCAGCAAGGCAACCCACCCCAGATTCTGGCGTCGGCAAGACTCCCGGATATGGCAACGCAATCTGACCGAAGAGATCCCGCTGCCCCTGAACTGGCCGGTAGAAGTCAATCAACTGGAAGCCAAGGCCTTCTGCAACTGGAAAGCGGAAAAATTGCAGGCGCCGATACGTCTGCCAAGTGAAGCCCAATGGTACAAAATACGGCAGGAACTCCAGGGCGAAGCCTTCGAGTGGGCCGATATAAAGGCCAATATTGCTTTGTGCCATTATGCCTCTTCCTGCCCGGTGAACCGCTTTGAGCAGCAGGGATTTTACGATCTGGTCGGCAATGTCTGGCAATGGACAGAAACGGCTATCGATGGCTATGCCGGCTTCAAAGTACATCCCCTTTACGATGACTTTTCCACCCCGACATTTGATGGCAAACACAATCTCATCAAAGGCGGCAGCTGGATCTCAACCGGTAACGAAGCCATCGCCTCTGCCCGTTATGCGTTTCGCCGGCATTTTTATCAGCATGCGGGTTTCCGTTATGTCGAGTCCAGCGAAGCTGCCGACGCCGGCATCAGCGTCAATCCCTACGAAACCGATGAGCTGGTGTCCCAGTATCTGGAGTTTCATTACGGCAAGAGTTACTTCAATGTCGCCAATTTCTGTGTTCATGGCGTCACTACAGCGCTGGAGGAGATACAGCTCAAACAAACCCGCAAAGCTCTGGATATTGGCTGCTCTGTTGGACGTGCCAGCTTTGAACTGGCGCGCACCTTTGATCATGTGGATGCCATCGACTTCTCGGCACGATTTATCTCGCAGGCCTATGATCTGGTTGAACAGGGAGAGAAGCGATATACCATCCCCAGCGAAGGGGAGTTGGTCGAATTCAAATCCATCAGTCTGAAGGCGCTTGGTTATCAGGATATTGCTGACAAAATCGAATTTGTTCAGGGAGATGCCTGCAACCTCAAGCCAAGATTCACCGATTACGATCTGGTGTATGCTGCCAATTTGATAGACAGGCTCAATGACCCGGCGCGTTTTCTTGCCAGTATCAGCGACCGGATCAAGCCCGGCGGCTATCTGGTGTTGTCATCCCCTTATACCTGGCTGGAGCAATACACTCCCAGAGATAAATGGCTGGGCGGTATTAAGGTCAACGGCGAGAACTTCACGACCCTTGAAGGCCTGACGGAACAACTGATAGTGCAGTTTGAACTGGTGGCGGTGCGGGAGATCCCCTTTGTGATCCGGGAAACCCGGCGCAAATACCAGCACAGTTTGTCGGAAATGAGCATCTGGCGAAAGCGCTGACCACACGCAGAGCGCCGTACTATTTCCGCTATTAAGCACTGATTTTTATCTTACGAATCTGCATATTAAAGAAAAACACCCGCGCGAGCGGGTGTTTTATTTTAAGCATAGCAGCTTATAACTATTGTGAAAGTTTACAGACCGTAGGTATAGCTTGCCTGTAGACCCAGTGGAATACCCAGTCCCCAGTATGCCAGCAGGAACAACGTCCAGCCGGTGAGGAACACGATGGAATAAGGCAGCATCATGGCGATCAAAGTACCGATGCCGGTGTTTTTCACATACTTCTGGCAGTACACCACCACCAGCGGGAAGTAAGGCATCAGCGGCGTAATGATGTTTGAACCGGAATCACCGATACGGTAAGCCGCCTGAGTTAGATCCGGAGAGATATTCAGTTGCATCAGCATAGGCACAAAAATCGGCCCCAGCAGTGCCCATTTAGCCGAGCTTGAACCCACAAACAGGTTTACGAAGGCGGTCAGGAAAATAATGCCGACAATGGTCACGCCCGATGGCAATGCCATCGACTTGAGTACCTCAGCCCCTTCAATCGCCAGCAAAGCCCCCAGATTGGATTTACCAAACGCAGCGATAAACAAGGCGCAGAAGAACGCCATCACAATGTAATAAGCCATGCTGCCCATGGACTTGCTCATGGCATCAATCATGTCCTTGGTGCTTTTGAAAGTCCCCACGGTAAAACCGTAAACAGCCCCGGGGATCCAGAACAGCAGGAAAATCAAAGGCACGATTGATTGCATTAGTGGAGCCTTGAAATCAGTCAGTTCGCCATTGGCTGCACGCAATGGTGAGTCCGCCGGGCTGCTGGCCAGATACAGCAGCACCAGCCCGGTCAGCATCACAGCCGACGCCAGCTGGAACGCGCGCTTCTCTTTAGCGGCCACTTCATCAAATGAAGGCAGCGAACTGGTATCCCCATCAACCTGGGTATTTTGCAGCCGAGGTTCGATGATCTTATCGGTAATGTACCAACCCAGCAGCACGATAAACAGGCTGGACGCAGAGGTGAAGAACCAGTTGTTGAGCGGATTGACCGCAATTTGCGGATCAATAATCTGCGCGGCGCTCTGAGTGAAACTCTGCAGCAAAGGATCCAGACCGGAAGGCACAAAGTTGGCACCGAAGCCGCCACTTACCCCGGCAAAGGCTGCGGCAATACCCGCCAGTGGATGACGCCCCATGGCATAAAAAATCACCCCAGCCAGAGGGATCACCAGCACATAACCGGCGTCGGTTGCGGTATGACTGACAATCGCAATCAGAATAATGGATGGTGTCAACAGCTTGGCCGGCGTGACCTTGAGCATCAATTTCAGCGCCGTATTAATAAAGCCGGAGTGCTCAGCCACCCCTACCCCCAACATGGCCACCAGCACAACGCCCAGAGGAGCAAAACCGGTAAAGGTAGTGACCATGGACGACAAAAAGCCTGCCAGCGCATCACCTGTCATCAGGTTGTTTACCACCAGCGCCTGACCGGTGCGGGGATCGATGGTATCAAACTGAAATTGAGAGAAAATCGCCGATAAGAACCATATCAGTAACATGGCACACAGAAAAATCACTGCCGGATCGGGCAACTTGTTACCCACAGTCTCAATACTGTTCAATATCCGGGTGACAGCGCCCTTTGACTGTCCCGAATCTACTTGCTGTTGCATCACAGTCTCCTGCTATTTTTTGTTTTAAGTTGCTTATGCAACGCCCGCTCCCCCGTTGACCGGCGCAACAAAAGTCAGATAAACCGTGCCATGGTGTCAGACACAGATTTTATCGAGTGCGGTAAGATAGAGGTAAATGAGTACTGACTCAAGTGATTGACTTGTCTACTGTGCTCAACATCCTGTACGCATTTCATTTAAATCACAGGGTTAAATTCCCGCGATTGGAAATATCCCGTTTCCAAACGATGCTTTTTTCTACAAAAGCCATTAATCTTTAACCAGAAATGAACTGGCTGATTCTCCAGGTGGATAGATGAAAACATTACTGCTGACACTCGCGTTACTGAGCTTGCCGCTGCAGGCCTCCGTCTACAGATGGGTCGATGAGCAAGGTGTGGTTCACTATTCCGATACCCCGGTTGAGGGCGCAGTGATCATTGAACTGAAGGAAAATACCCACAACAAAATGGTATTGCCCAATCTTCCGGACACCCCTCAGGAGCAGGCCGATGCAGTTGGTTATCAGCTCCAGATAACCGAACCAGAGCAGGAAGCAACGATCCGAGACAATAACGGCGACTTCAATGTTCTGGCGGCAATCACCCCCCAACCTCCTGAAGGCACCCGTTATCAGTTATTATTGGATGGTCAGGCCTGGGGTACTGCTCAACCCCGGCCGGTATTTCAGCTGACCGGTATTGATCGGGGCGAACACACCTTGTCGATTAAGGCATACAGTGCGGCCGGAAAGCTGCTGGCCAGTACACCGGAACGGATTATCTACCTGCATCAGGCCTTCGTCAGACCCACATCCCGTCCTCAACCCAGATCCTGACCCTGACTCTGAACCCTGCACCAGAGCCATGAGTGCCATCTGAAAAAACGGCAGTGGTTTTGCATTATCTGGTATAGACCAGAGCAAACCTGTCTGGATTTCAGAAGGCCTGCTGACACATTGGCAAAGGACTGCAGATTTAATCCTTATTTTTCATAATCTTGCCAACTTTCACAGGTGTCTGAGCAGATGCGCTGACGCTTGCACACTGCACTAATTTGGCGCACCATAATGGTGCATACAATAATCAGTGGAAAATGAATGTCGAACCTCTCGCCAACAATTTTGTTGAATCATATGGTTACCGCAGTGCTGGTAATAGATCAGCAGCTGCAAACTCATTATGCCAACACCGCGGCTGAGCAGTTGTTTGGGCTGGGATGTCACAGACTCACTCAGGCACCGCTGACAGAAATGTGCGAACAATTGGGCATCGAAATGCACCGGCTGCAGGAAGCCGTGCTGCAGGCTCAGGGGCTCACCGTAAATACCGCTACGCTGATTACCCTGGATAACCGTCAGCACGCTGTAGACATTACTCTGGTACCCCTGGAACAAAGCCCACTGCCTCAAATATCCGGCCCACTTGGATTACTCGAGCTCAGGCAGGTGGATCAGCAAAGACGCATCCATCAGCAACTCAGTCAGGATGCGCAGCAACAGGCCGCACAATTTCTGGTCCGCAACCTGGCCCATGAGATAAAAAATCCCCTCGGAGGTCTGCGTGGAGCCGCACAGCTGCTGTCGCGGGAACTGCACGAACCGCACCTGCAGGAGTTTACCGGCATGATTATCGAGCAGGCCGATCGACTGCGCTCGCTGGTTGACCGATTGCTCGGACCACAGCGTCCGACCCCACACTGCATGCACAATATTCATCAGGTCTGCGAAAAAGTACTGCAACTTTCCAGACTGGCCAGCCCGGACAACATTGAACTCAAACGGGATTATGATCCGTCAATTCCGGATATGCTGATGGATGCCGATCAGCTGCAGCAGGCGCTGCTTAACATAGTACAAAATGCACAGCAGGCGCTGGAGAATCACGGGGGCGAAATCTGTATCCGCACCCGCACCCGTCATCAGGTCACCATAGGTCCGGTGCGCCATCGTCTGGTGCTGGAGCTGTCGGTCACTGATAATGGTCCCGGGATCCCCGCAGAATTGATGGATACCCTGTTCTATCCCATGGTGACGGGCAAAGAAACCGGCTCAGGCCTTGGGCTTTCTATCGCCCATAACATTACCCGCCTGCATGGCGGACGTATCGATTGTGAATCAGTTCCCGGACACACAGCATTCACCCTGTTGCTGCCGCTGGGCAGTCAACCTCATACCCAACCGGAGGAGAGCCTATGACAGAGCAGGTCTGGATCCTTGATGATGACAGTTCCATTCGCTGGGTATTGGAGCGGGCACTGGCCACCGCCAAAATCAGTTGTGCCAGTTTCGCGGCAGCGGAATCACTGTGGCAGGCTCTGCAAACCGCCAAACCCAGAGTGATCATCTCGGATATCCGTATGCCGGGTACCGACGGTCTGACGCTGCTGGAGCGCCTGCAACTGCATCACCCGGATATCCCGGTGATTATCATGACCGCCCACTCAGATTTGGACAGTGCTGTCAGTGCCTATCAGGCCGGTGCGTTTGAATATCTACCCAAGCCCTTCGATATAGACGAAGCCATCACCCTGGTCGAACGGGCGCTGAGTCATGCCAAAGAGCAGGCACCTTCCCTGCCTGCAGAACCGGAATTGAAAGCGCCGGAGATCATTGGTGAAGCGCCGGCCATGCAGGAGGTTTTTCGCGCCATCGGCCGCTTGTCCCGCTCCTCCATCAGCGTACTTATCAATGGTCAATCCGGTACCGGCAAAGAGTTGGTCGCCGGAGCACTGCACAAGCACAGCCCAAGACGGGATAAGCCCTTTATCGCGCTGAATATGGCCGCGATCCCCCGTGATCTGATCGAATCAGAACTGTTCGGTCACGAAAAAGGCGCCTTTACCGGCGCATCATCGGTGCGTCAGGGCAGATTCGAGCAAGCCAACGGCGGCACGCTGTTTCTCGATGAAATCGGTGATATGCCGCTGGATGTGCAAACCCGTTTGCTCAGGGTACTGGCCGACGGTCAGTTCTACCGGGTGGGTGGTCATTCGCCGGTACAGGTGGACGTCAGGATAATCGCTGCAACCCATCAGAATCTGGAGCAACGGGTGGCTGACGGTCAGTTTCGTGAAGATCTGTTTCACCGTCTCAATGTCATCAGGGTCCATCTGCCTCCATTGTCACAACGCCGGGAAGATATCCCCCAGCTGGCAATTCACTTTCTCGCCTCAGCCGCCAGAGAAATGGGCGTGGAAGGCAAAACGCTGGCGAAAGAAACAGCCGCCAAACTGCAGCAACTGGACTGGCCTGGAAACGTGCGGCAACTGGAAAACACCTGTCGCTGGCTGACGGTTATGGCATCCGGCCAGGAGATCCTGCCGCAGGACCTTCCTCCTGAGTTGCTGGAAAGCCCTGTCTCGGTTGGCAAAAAACCAGCCGTTGGCGGCGATTGGCAGGATGCCCTGCGTACTTTGGTGGAAGCCAGATTGAAAGCAGGTGAGACTGAGTTGCTCAACGAGCTGATGCCAACCTTCGAACGCATCATGCTGGAAGCGGCGCTCGAATATACCCATGGCCACAAACAGGACGCGGCCCGCTGCCTGGGCTGGGGACGCAACACATTGACACGCAAGCTAAAAGAGCTGGCAATGGAAGCCGAATACTGAACCTGGACTCAGAAAACACAAAGCCCGCCGATGATAGGCGGGCTTTGTTTTGCAGAGGATTTGCGCAGTGGTTACACAGGATCCTGATGCACCAGCACTTCGGCCTCCCCCAGATGCTGATGAATGCGCTGCTCTACGGCATCCGCAATGGAATGGGCCTCAAGCAGTGACAAATGACCATCCAGCTCCAGATGCAGTTGCACAAAAGTGGTTTTACCGGACTGACGGGTGCGCAGATCATGGAATCCCTTGACCCTGGGGTCCGCCATCACCAATTCAACTATCTGCTTGCGGGTATCGGCATCCAGCTCCCTGTCCAGCAGCGACTGGGCGCTGTCATAAGCCAGCTGTGCAGCCTGCCAGCCAATATATAAAGCGATAATGAACGCAAACAGACCATCAGCCCACAACCAGCCGAAACTGGCCAGCACCAGCGCCAGCAGCACCCCGGCATTCAGGAACAGATCCGATTTATAGTGCAGAGAGTCGGCGGCCACCACAGTGCTGCCGGTAGCCTCAAGCGCCTTTTTCTGCAACATCACCAGCGCCAGAGTCAACGCAATCGCGATGGCCGATACGCCAATCCCCACCCAGGCGTGTTCCAGTGGTTGTGGCTGCCCGAGTCGCTCAATCCCATGGATCAGCAACAGCACTGCCGACCCGAGAATAAATACCGACTGAGCCAGAGAGGCCAACGGCTCGGCCTTGCCATGTCCATACCTGTGGTCTTTATCGGCGGGCACAATGGCATAACGAATGGCCAGCAGATTGACAATGGAAGCCAGCGCATCGGCAAAGGAGTCAGTCAGGGAAGCCAGCATACTGGCAGAATCAGAATACAGCCAGGCAAACAATTTGATGATAATAAGGGTCAGTGCCGTGGCCACTGAGGCACGGCTGGCCAGCCTGACCCAATAATCGTAGCGGGAAGTTTCAGTCATAACGCCAATAATGTCTCCGTGTTATCGGCGTTATGTTACTTCAAAATCAGTTCTTTTTACCCTGATTTGCACATTTTTCCATACGCTGTTGCAGTTTCTGCTGCTGTTCTGCAGTCAGCAGGTTGTAGATTTTGTTCTGAGACTCGAGTTTTTTCAGCATCATTTCCTGACGCAGATTCTGCTGCTTTTCAATCAGGGCAGAGGCTTTGGCCTTGTCAAACTGTGGCGCAGTAATCAGCGCCTGCATTTGCTGATGATGAGCAGAGTTTGCTCCCTGATTATTGGGGCCTCTTTGCTCTTTGGCGATCGCCTTAATCTGAGCTTTCTGCTCAGCAGTCAGATCCAGCCCTCGGAACATACCATGCCCCATCAGATCGCAACCCTTGCCTTGCATTTGATGGCCGCCTTTATGCTGATGCCCTTCCCCGTCATGTGGGCCAGCCATCACAGGCGATGCCAGCAATACCGCACCGGTAACCCCTGCCAATACCAGCGATTTCAACGTAATAGCTTTCATTATGTCACCTCAGTTTGTTGATTTGGTTCCCAGTGTAAACAGCTATGAGTCAATCAGGGTTATTGGAAGGTAAATGAATGTAAAGTGCTGTGATCTTTACTCAGGATTACAAAGTCTGAATGCCGTTGACGGTAAAAATTGTATACTGCATCAACGCGATAAGTGATGAGGAAAACCATGAACCGGATTCTGTTGATCGATGACGATTTGGGGCTGTCAGAACTGCTGGGCCAGCTGCTTGAACTGGAAGGCTTCAAACTGACCATTGCCCACGATGGCCAGGCAGGGCTGGATCTGGCACTGAGCTGTGACTTCGATCTTATCCTGCTGGACGTCATGCTGCCCAAGCTCAATGGCTTCGAGGTACTCAAGGCCCTGCGCCTCAACAAACAAACTCCGGTAATGATGCTGACCGCCAAAGGAGACGAGATTGACCGGGTGGTTGGACTCGAGATCGGCGCCGATGATTACCTGCCAAAACCCTTTAACGACAGAGAGCTGGTTGCCAGAGTCAGGGCGATTATCCGCCGCTCGGGCTTGAGCGTTCAGGAATTGCAAAATCCCCATGGGCAGATCCTTGGTGATCTGCTGCTGGATCAATCCCGTCAGGAAGCCTACTGCAATGACAAACTGCTGGTACTGACCGCCACCGAGTTCAGTTTGCTGTATGTGCTGGCCAACAATGCCGGAGAGCTGATGACCAAAGAAGTCCTGAGTGAAGAGGTGTTGGGCAAAAAACTGATGCCGTTTGACCGCTCGCTGGACATGCATCTGTCGAACCTGCGCAAGAAGCTGCCCCCCAGAGATGATGGTCGCCCCAGAGTAAAAACCATCAGGGGCAAAGGTTATATCTGGATCCCCTGATGAAATACTCATTCACGCCCAACAAAATTTTCATCAAACTGCTGCTGGGTTTCTGGCTGTGCAGCTCGATGATCATCGCCATCGTTGCCCTGCTGCCACTGCTGCAGGAACGCTATGACAGGGCGCCGCTGCAGCCCAGGCTGGAGCTGCAATTGAGTAAAGCCGCCTCCTGGCTGCAGCAGGAAGCCGCAGGCAAATCCTTCCATATGCTTAATCAGTGGAACGGCCATCGCCCGGGAGAAGAGCGACCAGTTCGTTTTTACCTGATGGATGCGGATGGCCAGCTGATCAATGGCAAACGCAGTTCCAGACTGCTGCGCCAGTTTATGCTGATGGCAGAAGAAGCCGGTCATCCCATCAGTCACCAGTTCCGCAATGATCTGGTCTTCGGGCCCTATGAATTTACTATGCGAGGCAAGCAATATTCACTGTTCGGGCGGATGCCGGCGCACCATCCCAGACCCTTGTTCCTGTTCCTTGCTGACAACAAGCTGGCGACGTTGCTGCTGGCCATCGCCTTATCCGGCAGTCTTTGCGCGCTGCTGGCATGGCATTTGGGCAAGCCTCTGAGGCAATTGAAATCCAGTGCAGAAGCACTGGCCAAAGGCGAACTGGATTGCCGGGTCGACAGTCGCACAGCCAAACGCTCGGATGAAGTCGGTCAGCTGGCACAGGCATTCAACGCCATGGCCGATGCCATTCAAACGACCCTCAACAGTCAGCAGCGGCTGATCAGCGATGTCTCCCATGAACTGAGAACTCCCCTCACCCGTCTGCAGCTGTCGCTGGCACTGGCCCGTAAAAGAGGGTTGCAGGGAACCGAAATCGACCGCATCGGCTATGAAGCAGAGCAACTTGAATTGCTCATCAATGAACTGCTCGAACTGTCCAGGGTGAAAAGCCCGGATGCGCAACAGATGAAACTGCTGGATCTGTCCGAAACCCTGTGTCAGGTGCTGGATGACGCCGAATTTGAAGCTGAGCAGCAGTTCAAGCTGCTGCACATCGACATTCCCGAACAGCTTGAATTGGTTCACAACCCCAGACTCATCTCCCGGGCCATTGAAAACCTGCTGCGAAATGCCATCCGCTATGCCAGCGCCAGAGTCACTCTGATCGCCAGATCTGCAGGTGATTGGCTTGAAATCTGTATTGAGGACGATGGTCCGGGGATCCCTCCCCATGAGCTGGAAGCAATCTTTCGCCCCTTCTACCGTCCCGACAGTGCCAGGGAGCGGGAAAGCGGAGGCTGGGGATTGGGACTGGCCATTACGCAGGCCGCCATTCAGGCACACAATGGCGTCGTCAAAGCCGGAAATGCATCGCCGACAGGGCTGAGAGTAGTGATAAGACTGCCACTGGTACGCCACTCATGAAAAAGCGGGCCGCAGCCCGCTGTTTTGAAATGCTTTCAGCGATTAGGCGTTACAGCTGAACCAGTACCCGCCCGGTAATCTGTCCACGAATAATCCGGTTGGCATACTCTTCTACCTGCTCAAGGGTAATCGCCTCACAGGCCTGCGCAAAGAAACTGTCCGGCAGGATGTTCACAATACGTTCCCAGGCGGCCTGACGTTTGGCGAAAGAACAGTACACTGAGTCGATACCCTGCAGGCGTACGCCGCGCAGAATAAAAGGCATTACCGTGGTAGGCAGCGCAAAGCCACCGGCCAGGCCACAGATAGCAGCAACAGAGTCGTACTTCATCTGCGACAGGGCGGTAGCCAGCACCTTGTTACCGACAGTGTCAACCAAACCGGCCCACAGCTGTTTTTCCAGTGGACGGGCATCGCGGTCCAGCTCGCGGCGGTCAATGACGCGAGCAGCGCCCAGTGCCTCAAGCAATTCACCATTGGCTTCTACTCTGCTACTGCAGGCCACGACTTCATAACCCAGCTGTGCCAGCAAGGTTACCGCCACACTGCCGACACCACCA
Source organism: Shewanella sp. GXUN23E (assembly GCF_050865035.1). NCBI lineage: Bacteria > Pseudomonadati > Pseudomonadota > Gammaproteobacteria > Alteromonadales > Shewanellaceae > Shewanella > Shewanella sp. GXUN23E. The sequence continues at coordinate 46,439 of NZ_JBOZWP010000024.1, forward strand.
CTGGCTCCGGTCACCAGCACAGGACCGGACTCAGGCTGAACGCCACCATCCAGCAGCGCCTGCACACACAACATGGCCGTCAGGCCAGCGGTACCAATCTGCATGGCTTTGGTTTCATCACAACCTGCCGGCATAGGCACCAGCCAGTCCGCTTTGAACCTTGCCTTCTGCGCCATGCCGCCCCAATGACCTTCTCCCACACCCCAACCGGTCAGAATGACCTTATCTCCGGCCTGATATCTGTCATCAGTGGACTCAACCACTGTGCCGGCGCAGTCAATTCCCGGCACCATAGGAAACTGTGTCACGACCGGCGCCTTGCCGGTTACCGCCAGACCATCCTTGTAGTTGATGGATGAACAGGCTACATCGACCAAAACCTCTCCCTCAGGCAGATCGTCGATGGCAATCTCAGTTAAACGGGCGATGGTCTTTTTATCTTCCTGGTTGAGCAGGAGAGCTTTCACCATAATCAGAATCTCTCTGGTTGGGCGCACGGGCGCATGGAAATAAGTGTTCCCGAAAGCGAAACAATTCACCATCGAGCATTAGCTGTTGCTACTATAAAACCGGATCCTACCTTTGTACGCCAGTACAAACTGTGATTGGCACTTGAGTTTCCCCTCCCAAGCCATTCGGCGCCGGTCTTGATATAATCCCTGTCAACTTACCGTCCTTTGCAGCTTCAGACTATGTTTCATATCGCACTTTACGAACCCGAAATCGCTCCCAATACCGGCAATATTATGCGCCTGTGCGCCAACAACGGCTGCCAGCTGCATCTGATTGAACCGCTCGGATTTGATTTGGAAGAGAAGAAACTGCGCCGCGCCGGACTGGACTACCGGGATATGGCCAATGTCACCCGTCACGCTGACTTTGACGCCTTTCTCACGGCCATGGCAGGCAAACGCATTCTGGCCTGCACAACCAAAGGCAGCCGACCGCATTCAGAACTCAGCTATCAGCCCGACGATGTATTGTTGTTCGGCCCGGAGACCCGGGGACTGCCAATGACAATCATCGACAGCATTCCAGCAGCGCAGCGCCTGCGGATACCTATGCTGCCTGACAGCCGGAGTCTAAATCTGTCCAATGCTGTGGCCATTATCAGTTATGAAGGGTTGCGTCAGTTGGGTTATCCGGGGGCCGGTTGATTCGCAGCGGTCCGGCTCAGGCCTATCCCCCGAATCACCTGATAATCGGTAAAGTCATCGTCAAGAAACTGCACCTGCTGCAACCATTGCCAGCCCTCAGGTACAGGTTCAAAAATCAATCGGATTAGTGCCGGTCGCTCGGTGACTTCACCTTCACCCAGCAGCGAAAAACCATCCTCCTGCTGATACAGGCTGAAGCGACGCACAACCGGTTCCAGTTCCCCTTTGCCAAGCAATAAACGCACATCATTTTGCTGCTGGGTAAACCACCAGGATTCAGAAGCATGTCCACGGATATTCAGAGCGATAAAAAGCTGCAGGCCGTCTGCGCTGCAAACGGCCTGCATTGAGGTTGATTTGGGTGACTGTCCCGGTTCAGCAGATGTACCCTGCCATGTACCGGACAGGGCTTCACACAGAGGAAAGAGCGGTGATTTTGCTGCCGTCACTGGCCATGCCAACAGGCATGACAGCAGCAACGCATTAGAATAATTCGATGTCATCCTCGGGTTCCAGGTGCTCATCCCGGTAAAGCGCCAGTGCTTCACTCAAGGGAGTTCCCTGAATCACAAGATCGAACATTTTTCGTTCACATTCAAGAGAGTAATTCATCTTAATCTCTTTCTGAATCGCCTTCCAGGACTGGGGTTTAATACGTCGCAATTCATCACTGAGGATGTCTTCTGTCAGTTCAAGCCCGGTGACTACGTGCTCAAGCCGCTGGGATAAACGGTCGTAAAACTGGAAAGCAATTACCCCTTCGTTGATTTTTGACTCAAGCACGTTGCCGTGGGCCATGATGTCAGCAGGGGTATCCGGAGAAGCTTTGAGGTGTTTGTTCACCTCACGCAAGTGCCCGGCCATTTCAGTAAAGAGCAGCCCAAGACCGGTTACATTGTGGTCACCATCGGTCAGGGTGAGTTCAATCTGGGCCATCGACAAGAGCAATAATTTGACGGTTTCATGGATATGAATCCAATCCACCACATGAGGCTCGGCGCCTTCGATATGGCCTGCTGTGTCCAGGTTACCCTGATCCAAGTTCAAATCTGCCATTATGCTTTCCCTGTATGCACTTGAATTCTGACTTGCGTAGTTCACACCGCAGAATCAACGGAATTTGATACAGAGTAAGTGTAGAACACTTCACTCAAAGTCGTGGGCGGAAAGGAAAAAAGCAGAAAAAAAAGCGCATATCATACAAAAGGGCTCGGATGAGCCCTTTCAACGCACAGCAATGACGAATATCACAATGCCCGACGGCGTCTAGCGACCAAAGCCCGGAGCCGTCATCTTCACCAGTCTGACATCGCCGTATTGAGCCGCGATAGGCGCAATCGCCCCGGCGTTGCCAATCAGCACAAACTGCAGGTTATCTTTCGGGAAATAGGCGTTGATCAGTCGCTGTGCGTCAGCCACTGTCAAGCCATTGACCCTAGCCTCAAAACTATTGATGAAATCCTCATCAAATCCATATAGATACATATCCGCCATTAACCCGGCCAGCTGCCCGCTGGTTTCAAATTTTGGCGGAAACTGACCTTTCACATACGCCTTGGCAGAATCCAGCGTGGCCTGATCTATACCTTGCTGCCACAGTCTGGCGTATGTCTTCAATGCCAGATCTATCGCCTGTGCGGTGGCGTCAGTCCGGGTGAACGTACTGATCCTGAAAGCGCCGTCCTGACTCAGAGGCAAAAAGCCTGAGCCGGCGCCATAGGTCAGGCCGGAATTAACCCTAAGCTCATCATTCAGCCAAGAGGTAAAGCGCCCGCCAAGCACAGTGTTGATTACCTGTACACCCACATAGTCCGGATTGTCACGGCGAATTCCCTTGCCACCGATATAAAATGTGGTTTCAGTAGCGTCGGGTTTATCCACCAGCAACACTCTGGGTTGCTGTGGTTCTGGAGCCGTCCCCAACTCTTTAACCCCAGCGGCATGCGCACTACCCGGCTCATTGCGCCAATCGCCAAACAGAGACTGCAGATAAGCCTTCATCTTTACCGGATCAAAGTCTCCGGCAATAGTGATCGCCGTATTTTGGGGTTGATAGTGGCGTTGATAAAACGCATTAATCTGGGCCAGCGAGATGTCAGCCACTGACTGAGAATCACCGGATGATGGATTGCCATAGGGATGATCGCCAAACAACTGCGCCGCGAAATAGTTGCCAATGACTGCTCTGGGGCTTTCTTTGGCCCGTTGCAACGATGCAACTTGACGCTGCTGCAGCTTGGCAAACTCAGCGCGGTCAAAGCTGGGTTCAAGCAAGACAGCTTTAATGAGTGGCAACATGATGTCAGCGTCTTTCGCCATAAAGTCTGCGCTCAGGACGCTGCCTTCGACACCGGCATCACTCTCCAGGCTGGCCCCAAGACTGTCCACCAGCAATTCTGTCTGTGCTTTATTTTGTTGACTGTTGCCAAGCAATAAACTGGCTGCGGTGAGCGAAGCCAAACCGGCAACGGGATCATCCACACTGCCAGCCCTGACAACTGCATTTACCGTAATTAACGGCACCTCATAACGTGGCATCAGCATGAGTGTCAGGCCATTGCTCAGGGTGACCTTTTCAAAGGCCGGCATAGTGAAACCGGATGCCGCTGGGCCGGAACTGACGGGCTGCGGAGCGCTGGAACAGGCTGCCAGTATCAACGCCAGAGATGCCATCATGGCCACTTGTCTAATCTTCTTCATTGATCCTGCTCCTCCTGAGCAGCCAACACACCCACGGTGCGATTGGCCCGGGTAAGATAAGTACCGGCCACTCTTTGAATATCTTCAGGTGTGACCCGGGCATAGGCTTGCGGGGCGTTGAACAGCTTGTCATAACTGCCAAAATAGAGCTCGTAACTGCCAATGGTATTGGCTTTGCCATTGATGGTTTCCATGGTGCGATAAAAATCCATCAACCGCAGATTCTTCACCTTGTCCAGCTCCTGCTGGCTCACGCCATCCCGGCTGATCGCTGCGATTTGCGCCAGCATAGCCTGCTCAAGCTGAGAGGCACTCACGTTTGGCGCTGCAACACCAAGGAAGTAAAACAGATTGGGGTCAAAGGACATGGGCAGATAGGTGTCGGCTTCCAGAGCAATCTGACCATCAACCAGCGATTGATACAGGCGTGAGCTTTTGCCTTCACCAAGGATGGCCGCCAACAGATCCAGAGCATAATAATCTGCGTCAGACGTTGCAGGAACATGGTAAGCGAGCATGACATTGGGCGTGCTGACGGAGGCCTTTTTGACGAATACCCGCCGCTCCCCCTGCTGCTGCGGCTCAACGGTTTTCACCTGCCGTGGCGGTTGCTGGGCGGGAATGGGCGCAAAATATTGGTTGGCCAGCCGTTTAACCTCTTCCAGCTGCACATCCCCGGCAATCACCACTACAGCATTGTTGGGGGCGTAGTTGGTTTTGTGGTACTGCTGCAAATCTTCCAGCGTCCAGGCGGCGATATCCGACTCATGACCAATCACAGACCAGGAATAGGGATGAGCACGAAACGCAGCACTTTTCACCTCTTCCTGAATCACCCGCCAGTTGGAATTCTCCAACCCAGTCAGGCGCTCCGAGGCAACTACGCCCCGTTCACTCTCAACCATGTCGGCATTGATATCCAGATCGGCAATGCGATCCGCTTCCAGATCAAAGATGGTTTCCAGCGCGCCGGCCGGGAACCAGTCGGTATAGACCGTAATATCTTCAGTGGTATAGGCGTTGTTGGCACCACCAGCCGCTTCCATGGTGCGATCAAACTGTTTGGGGCCATACTTTTTGGCACCGTTGAACATCATGTGTTCAAAGAAGTGCGAAATACCGGTAATGCCGGGGGCCTCGTTGCGGGAACCAACCCTCCAGAACAAATACATATTGGCATTAGGGATGGAGTCATCCTGCAACACCATTATCTTCATGCCATTGTCCAGCGTAAAACTGTTGATGTCCTCTGCACTGGTTGCCCCGGCCTCGCTCAGCCCCAGGGTCATCATCAGAGACATGCCTATCCATAACGATTTCATTGTATCTCCTTGTCAGCTGTCACAGCCCGGTTCGTGCTTCATCAAAAGCCATGACCGGCAGTTAATCAAGGTGAAATTGTTAATGTGACAGGATTATTTTGTAATTTTTCTTAATCACTCAGATGGCGCTGTACAGTCGGGCGCAGCAGGTTTGCGCAGTAACACCACATCTTTGCCGCTCAGCTCACAATGCCAGCCCAATCGTTCCGCCAGCCACTCAAAGGTGTCATCGGAGTAAAAACAGATATGGGTGGGATCGTTCTTGTAATGCCAACGGCTGAACGCATCCTGATCCAAAACCCGTTTGGTCATGACCGCCAGCCAGCCGCCCGGTTTGAGCAAAGCGTCAAGCTGCCTCACCAGCGCGGCTGCATCCGCAATATGCTCAATCACCTCAGTCAGGGTAATAAAGTCATATTGTTCCTGCAGCACTGCCGTGCCGGGATGATAGTAAAGGTCGTAATTGGCAACACGAACCCCATCCTGCGCCGCAACCTGACTCAGAACCGCACCTTCTCCGCAGCCAAAATCAAGTCCACGAATGTGCGTAAGTGGCCTTTGAAGTTGCCGCAGGCAGGCCAGCAATGGGTCCCATGTGCGCCGCAAAAAAGCCTGATAACCGGCATCGGCAAGCTGATTATTATGCTTGTCGTATTCGGCTTTTTCCGCCGTAGCAGTCAGATGCATGGTTGCCGGTACGCTCACCAGTGCACATTGGCGGCAGCGGAAATACTCGCGGCGCTTGTCCCGGCAAAACAGAGTGAGATGATCGCTGCCACACAGGGGGCAGCAACGAGGAAGGTCAGCCACACAGGCTCCGGATTATTGATCGGATTTGCGCGGTATTTTACGTTCTTTGGCGGCAGCTTCGCGAGCCTGCTCAAGATATTTCTGTTCCCGTGCGGAGCTGACTTGCGCCGCAGCCTGCGCCTTTTGCTGCTGTTGTGTCTGCCACTCACCTGACTGCTGACGGGACAACACCTTTTGTTCCCGCTCCCGGGTTTCAGCAGCCGCCTGCCTGGCTTTCTCCAACTGCTGCTGTTCCCATTGTTCAGGACGCTGGGTCTGAGGTGACATCTTCAACACAGGCTTACTGTCAGCTGCCTGCGCCAGCGAACCTATCAAGGTCAAGCACACGACCATCAGTCCTTTGTTCATTGGTTTCTCTCCCGTGAATACCATCAAAAATGCGGCAGCGGCCATCGACACATTGTTGCTGCCAGAATGACACAAATTCCGCCGCCGACAAAGGCCGGGAAAACAGGTAGCCCTGCTGGAACTTCACCCCTTTTGCCAGCAAAGTATCCGACTGAGCCTGAGTTTCCACCCCTTCTGCGATCAGCTCCAGATTCAGGGTTCTGGCCAGCTGCACGTAGGCGTCCAGCACCTGGCTGCGGTCATCGGAAATCAATAACGGCTCAACAAACAACTTGTCGATTTTCATTACATCAATATGCAGTTCCTGCAGATATGAGGCTCCGCCATATCCGGTTCCCGCATCATCCAGTTCAATACAGATACCCAGTTCCCGCAACCTGATAATCGATGCTCTTGCCATCGCCAGTTGAGTAATAGGCAAGCGCTCAGTAATTTCCAGGGCCAGTTGATGGCAGGGATATCCCTGACCTGACCAGTGCTCCAACGCCGTCACCAGTTCAGTATTTTCCAGATGGCAGGGCACCAGATTGACACTGCAGCGGAAATTGGCGGCCTGTGATAATACCGGTTTGAGATCAGTCGGAATTTGCTTGAGCACATCCAGAGTTACCCGGGTGATCAACTCACTTTGCTCAAGCTCATTGATGAAACGTACCGGCTGCTCCACAGAGCCATCGCCCCGTACCCAGCGAATCAGGGCTTCGGCACCGACAATCTCGCCGGTGGTGACATCGACAATCGGCTGATAATAGGGTTGCAACTCCCGGTTATGTACTGCCTGATACAGCCGATATCCCATACTGAGCCGGGCTTTATACACCAGCCTCAGCAAATACCCGCACAGCCACAGCAACAACAGATAAACAGGTAAAAACAGCAGTGCCAGCTCAACAACCTTATGATAAATCCGCGCCGAGGTTACCGCTGAGCTGAGGTAGATGGGGTAGCGCTCGCTATCTGTGCGGATAGTTTCCGCAGCCCTGCCGGTAAAGTTACCGATAACAAATACTTTATCGCCATTGTCCAGCCGCACTTCTACCCGGCGGTCATCCATCTTGTCATCTTCAAAGAAGGCGAAACTGTCTGGGCGGTTCATGCGCACCGAGCTGATTTTGTCATCGCCAAGGTATCCCACAAACAGGTGGCACTTCTCTTCCCCTTTGCGCTGATACCTGGCCATCGCCAGCAAGACCCTGTCTTCATTGTGGGCGAGCAGAGGTCTGAGCTTCATGCCTGCCTGCACATTGAAACTGACGCTGCCAAACATAGTGCAGTAATGCCAGGGTTTGGCATCGAGACGACGGATCAGAAACAATCCCCCGTTGAGGTGGTTATAAAAGAAATCCCGTAACTCTGCCTGGCCTTCGCTGTCGCAGCTTTCATAAGGCAGCGCGTCCAACTCCTTGACACTGGCAACCGCCTCATCGAGACGATGTTCAAGATATTGCAGCGCCACCTTGGCGTCACCTTCGACCTCATTGACCACCTGCAGGTAGGCAAACCCGAATAACGACACGAGAGACAACACAAAGGCCAGCAATAATGCCAGAGAAGAATTGATACGAAACAGCGCGCTCAAAAATACACCAGTACAAAATATCGAAACAAAAATAAAAAACGGATTGTTATACCGCCGCAATGACTACCATTCAAGTATTCATCTGGCAAACGGGATCGAGCCAGACATCTAAACTGGTTAGTCGTTGACAAAATAACCTGCTAATCGGATTTTTACCCGCATTATAAAAAGTATCCCTTGTATCTACCGCGTATTATTTTCAATTCCACTTAAAACGAGGAAAAAACAGCAAGAAATCAACCGTCAAGATTGAGTCTGCCGGTAAAACCGTTTACCTTTTACCCAGATTCCGCATAAGGAAGATACGAACTGCATCCTGCATCCAAGGTTTTCAATTTCGGACCATACGACCAGAGCACAGCATCGCACCTTCTTATGAAACTCTCGCTTGTCCAGGACTGGCACAATAAAGGTTTGATGGATAACAAAAATGTCTCAATGGTCACAACAACTGCATTCACTTTGCGCCGAAAGCCTGGCCATAGAGCAAGAGTTAGCACGTATCAGAGCCATCCCTGACAAACATCCTCTGGCCCTGCTTGACGGCGAGACCTTTATTGGAGCCAATGACACCTGCCTGAAATTTTTGGGTTACAGCTGGCATCAACTGGCCGGTACTACCCTGTCATCCCTGTCACCACGGTTACAGCACTCGGGGGTCAACAGCAAAGATGCTGCCCGGGAAACCATCTACCGCGCGCTGGATGGCAATCGGATCCATGCAGAATGGCTGCTCAATGACGGCGACAGTGAAAAGCCCACGCGTCTTACCCTCTGGCCCTGCATTTTAAAGCAGCATCCGGTATTACTGGTGTCTTTCACCCCCGGCGAACGTCGCCGGCAACAGCGGGAGCCAGTCAATCACGGCTTCAGTCAACTGCCACCGGATGTACTCTCCAGCGTTCTGGAACACAGTGATGAAGCCATCTATATTACCGGCAGCGATCAACGTATTCTGGCTGCCAACATGGCCATGTCACGCACCTGTGGCTACGGCTGTGACAAACTGATAGGGCAGCGCCCCGATTTCCTCTATGCCGACTCCCATACTCCCGAAGTGGAAAGCGCCTACCAACATGCTCTGGCAACCCGCAGTAACTGGCAGGGCGAGTTGCAAAAGAAACGCGCCGATGGCTCTTCATATCCGGTGCAGCTATCGACCCGTCGTTTCGACAGCCGCGACGGACACAGTTATCTGGTCACCCGTTTTACCGATATCAGCGCCCGCAAGCAACAACAACAAAGGCTGACCGAGCAGGCCATGTCGGATGCCCTTACCGGCCTGCCCAATCGCTACCAGTTGACCAAACTACTGAATCAGGCGCTGGAGCGACACCGGCAGACGCCTAGCAGCTTTGGAGCCTTGATGTTTATGGACCTCAATGGCTTTAAAAACATCAACGACAGTTTCGGCCACGGTGTCGGCGACCGGGTGTTGCAACTGGTTGCCGCCAGACTGGAAGCCCACTGTATCGGCGAGGCCGAAATTGCCCGGCTGGGAGGCGATGAGTTCACTCTGCTACTGGAAGACTGCCGCGATGAAGCTCAGGTTGAAACCGTTGCCCGGGAGGTACTGAGTCTGTTTGATGTGCCCTTTGAACTGGAAGGGCAAAAGTTCTTTCTTGGGACCAGCATAGGCATCGCGCTGTTTCCGCAACACGGGGATCAGGCCGGGCAACTGATCAGCCTTGCGGATACCGCCATGTACAGTGCCAAGAAACATCGCTCCCACATTCAGTTTTACAGCGAGGCAATGCAACAGGATGCAGAAAGGCGCATCCGTTTTATCAATAACCTCAGGCATGCCATGGGGTTGAAGCAGTTCACGCTCGCCTATCAGGGCATTGTGGATTTGGAAACCGGTCAGCTCAACGCGGTAGAGGCCTTGCTGAGATGGCAGAAAGATGGACATACCATGTTGGATGCCAAGGATTTTCTGCCTCAGCTGGAAGAAACCGGCATGATAGTCAAAGTCGGCCAGTGGGTACTGGATCAGGCCTGCCGTCAGGCTGCCAGTTGGCGCAGGACAGGACACAACCTGAAAGTATCGGTGAATATCTCTCCTCTGCAACTGGAGCATCCGGACTTTGTCACTATGGTGCAACGGGCGCTGAGCGCCAATGAGCTGCCGAGTAATGCGCTGATCCTGGAAATTACCGAGTCCACCCTGTTGCGTCAGCCGCTGCTGGCAAAAAAGGTGCTGTCGCAGTTACGTCAGCTCGGCGTACTCATTGCCATTGACGATTTTGGCACAGGTCTGTCGTCACTGAGTCGATTGGGAAGCCTGCCGATAGATAGCCTTAAAATCGATGCTGAATTTGCACAGCAGCTGGGTGATCCCCAGGGACAAAAGCTGTTTGCCGCCGTGGTGCAACTGGTTCGGGCGCTGGGGATCATCTATGTGGCAGAAGGGGTGGAAAACCGCGCTCAGCAGGCAATGCTGCAGTCCATGGGACAGGGCTACGGACAGGGCTTTCTGTTCGGTGAACCCATGGATGCCCACACGTTTTCAAAACGCTTTCTTTAATCCTGATACCGTCTGCGCACCGCCTCCGGCATGGCGGCCAGCTGACGCTCCACCATGGCATCAAAAGCGGTAAACAGGGGCGTCACGTCCAAACAGGGTTCCAGCTCCGACAGGGCATAAGCCGTGGCCTCCAGTGTCGACAGACTGTCAGGGCGTTTGGCTTTGCGGATACGATAGCGGCTCTGATAGTTGTCCCCCAAATGGACCGCCTGCAGTTCCTGCAGCCAGGGATTCAATTTGAACATCTTCAGCGCTTTACGCCAGGTGCCGTCTATTACCAGCAAATTAACCGGCTCATGGTCACCACCGCCAATACCCGGCCATTCCTGCAGATTGACACTGGCATCAGCCGGATACAACAGTAGAGTTTGGCGCCCATTGCCCTCAAGCTGACGACGAATGCCAGCAAAGTCAGTCTCGCTTTCCCCAACGGCCACAATGCAATCCTGCACCACCCGCTGCAGTAACCTGACACTGTTTTTGGCGTGTCCCACTTCCGATGGATGCTGCAATATCACCAGCGTCGCGGCGCAGCGCACAGGGGCGATGGCATGACACAGGCAGGCGCTCAAAGGGTAATCACAATGGGGACAATGGGGGCGTTTTGACATACCGGCCGTTACAAATATCCTGACGTTGCCGGGATTATATCAGCAATAAGTCTTATTCGTTTGCTCTGACTCAGTTGATAGTCTCTGGGACGGCGAGCCTAGTTGGTGAATCGCAAGGATATATAATCAAAAAGGAATTTATATGAATCGATATTTTCTGCCGTTGCTTGGGCTGCCTTTTTTAAGCATATCGGCCACCGCTCAGGATACCTTCCAGCATCAGGCCAATATCACCCTGGGGACGGTGGAGTGGGATGACAATCAGAGCGATGAGTTAATTGCCCTGAGCTATGACTACTATTTAGCACCAATCAGCACTGAAGGTCCCTACGCCCTGAATGGATTTCTGGCCCAAACATCCTCGCTGAATGCCAGTTTCAACAAAGCCGGTGGTGACGCCAAACTCTGGACCGCCGGCGGCACCTGGGTATTTGGCAACAACTGGTTTGTGCGCGGCAACTACAGCATTACCTCAGATAACCAGGCCGATTTTGATGTGATCAATATTGGCGGCGGCTGGTTTATCAACGACGCCACCGAAGCCAGCCTGCACTATATTTCGACCGATATCGACGCTGACTGCGATTGTAACTGGGGGACGGATACTTGGCAGGCGCAAATACGCAGTTTTGTGGCACTGCAAGCCACTGCGGGTGTGGATCTGTCAGCAAGCTGGCGCAACAATCGCGGCCAGTTTGAGAGCAGCGCATACTCATACGATGAAAGTGTCAATGCATTTGACCTGCAAGCTGACTGGTATCTCACCCGTTCGCTGGCGCTGGGAGCCGAGATAATACTGTTTGATGACAGTAACGTAGACAGCCAATATTCACTGTCGGCTCAGTACTGGTTGCCGCTGGGAAACACCTTCTCCTTGCAGGCCAGCCTGGCCCATGAGCTGCAATTTTCGACCTGGGAAGCCAGTGTCGGCGTGACCGGACGCTTCTGATCCCCGTCTTGGTCCCTAGATCAACAACAAGGCCTGCAGATGCAGGCCTTGTTTTTTAGCAGTCTGATATCAGCCGGCAACGGGCTCTCTGTGCCAGGCGGCGAAACGCTCCTGAGTCATAACCAACAACAGCAAAGCGCTGAGCAATGCCATCATGCCTCCGACGGCCAGTGGCGCAGGCAAGCCGGTTTGCTGCAGCGCAGCAGTCAGCAGCGCGGCACCACTCATCTGAAAGAAGCCAAGCATGGCGGCGGCCGTACCGGCACGATCACCGAAAGGTGCCAGTGCCATGGAAGTGGCGGGGCCAAGCAGCAGTGCGAACCCCACACACAGGAGGATCATTGGCAACATGTAAGCCAGTGCGCCACTCATGCCACTGACCGTCCCAAGCTGATAGAACCCCAGCTCCAGCAAGCCGGCCAGCAACATCAGAGACATGGCCAATACCACAGTTGGCCGGTTACCCAGATGGCGAATAACGATTGGTGCACCAAAACAGGCGGCAATATTGAATGCAGCATTCAGTGCAAACAGGCCACTGAAGGTCAGCTCATCAACCCCCAGCTGTCCAATCAGCCACATGGGCGAGTAAGACACATAGCTGAGGATTGCGCCCATTCCGGCCATACAGCAAATGGCATAGAACATGAAATGACTGTTGGACAACACTGGCTTATAGCGACTCCAACGATACAAAGGGGCACTGGTATCTGTGCTGGCAGGACGGGTCTCGGTAAACCTGAAATACACCACAAACAGCATCAGCAAGCCATAAGCAGCCATAAACACAAAGTTAGAGCGCCAGCCAAACTGCAGCGCCAACAGGCCACCCAGCGTTGGGGCAAGCGCGGGGATCACGCAAATGGCACCATTGAGATAGCTGTAGATACGGGCACTCTCGGCAGTGCTGTAACAGTCTCGCACGGCGCTGAACACCACAATTGATGCCGAGCAGGCCGCAAATCCCTGGGCCACCCGGGCCAGCTGCAACATGGAAAACTCCATGGCATAGACGGCCAGCAAACTGGACAGCACGTAAAACACAATCCCACCCAGCACCACCGGGCGACGGCCAAATTTATCGGCCATAGGGCCAATCAGTATTTGTCCCAGCCCCATGGCAGCCAGAAACAGCACCAAAGTGGACTGTACATCACTGTCAGACACGCCAAATTCAGTCGCCATTGCGGGCATGGAGGGCAAATAAATATCGATGGCCAAAGGGCTGAGCAGCACAATGGACATGAGTAGGGGCAGTAATCCTGGTCGCATTTCTATCTCTGAAATCTATAGTGGGAAAATGGGATGCCGGGCTATTTTAGGCAGGACATGGTATGAATAGAAGTGATATATATTCCTTACTAAAAATTCCTTTGAGGAATATCTGTGAAACTCGACAATCTTGCCAGAGTCGATCTTAACCTATTGGTTATCCTGCAAGTGCTATTGGAAGAGCAGAGTGTTACCCGAGCCGCCAGACGTTTGCATTTGACTCAATCGGCCCTGAGTAAAAACCTCACCCGTCTACGTGACATGCTTGGTGATCCATTGTTTCAACGCACCGCCAGAGGCCTGAAACCCACGGCGCATGCGCTGCAGATTGCCCAGCGGCTGCCGGGAATGCTCGAAAGCCTGTACGATTTAACCCAGCCCCCCGGCTTTACCCCGGCATCCAGCGAGCGTCAGTTCTCCTTTGCCATGGTGGAAAGTGCCTACGAGACGCTGATCCCCCAGTTTATCGGACCACTGCTGAAAGCCGCCCCCAACATCCGGCTGAACAGTTATGTATGGACCGAGAATTCCATGCAGGATCTGGTACTGGGCCAACTTGACTTTGCTATTGCCGGACGGGATCTGCATCCACAGTCAGGTTTCAGTGTTGAACATCTGCCGGAGGGCATAGAGCACGAGACCCTGTTCACCGACAAACAGGTATGCCTGGTGCGTGAGGGACATGAAGCCATTCAGGCGATAACGGCCGGGTACTGGGATCTGGACTATTACCTGAGTCTGTCTCATGTGCAGGTTCGCTGCGAAGGCAATGAGTGGTGGGCGCTGGACTATCATCTGGCCAAATCCAATCAGCGACGTCATTTAAGTGCCACCGTACCGGATTTCTATGGGGCGGCCAGTATCTGTGCCCACAGCGAATTGATATTCACCCTGCCATCCAGCTTTGCCCGTCACGCCTGCAAGCTCTATCCACTGGTCCAGCTGCCGCTGCCGCTGGACTTTATTCCGCTGGCCTATGTGTTGCTGTGGCACAGCCGCAATAACAGCGATCCTGGGCACCAGTGGCTCAAGCAAACCATACTGGATAAAGTGGATCAGGTGATCGGCAGCCCCATTGCCCCGCCGGAAGGGGGAGTTTCCACGTAAACAAAGGGTATCTGCGATTAATCAAGTCCGGCGTCAATCACCTTGATCACCCGTTTCACCAGCCAATCCAGATGAGGGTCTTCAACGCCCTTCATCTTGATTAGGTACAGGGTTGAACAGGGAAATTTCGCCAGCAGACGATCAGTTTCACGGCGGGCCAGTTTGCAGGAATGCAACTCAGGGATTTCGGAAAACTTGTCATACAGCGAGCTGTATGAAGTCAGCGCCAGCGCGTCACTGTTGATCAGATGGTCGATCAGTGACGATACATTGCGGATGGTAATTTCGGTCCGCAGCGGGATGCCCTCTCCCAGACAAAATCGCTGGAAGGCGCTGGCACGCTGCTCAGGCTTACCAAACTCAGTGTACACAAAAGGATAATCCGCAATCCGTTCAAAGCTGATGTCACCCTCGAGGATGGGATGTCCCTCCCGCGATAACAGATACATGTTCTCCATCTTCTTAATGGGGATCACATCCAATTTATCGCTGTAGGCTGTCAGCTGATCCCGGGAGTAATGGCAGAAGATGGCGAAGCTCAGGTTGCCGCAAAGTACTTCATTGATGGCATTGGTATTCCACAACTCCAGAGAAATGGAAAGCGGGTGTTCTTTATCGTAAATCAGATTGATGAGCGAACGCATCATGGTGCAGGAGATGGCATCCGGTATCGCAATCGGGTAGTCCTGGCGGGACTTCTGCACATGGGGATCCAGTTTGTTGAATGCCTTGGCGGCATCAATGATATGGCGCGCTATTGGATAGACTTCATCGGCAAATTCATTGGGGTGCATACCGTATCTTTGTCGGACAAACAGCTCGTTGCCGAAGGTATCTCGGAGCTGTTTTAAGCAACGGCTAATTTTAGGAGCTGGAATTTTCAACGCCTTAGAAGTCATGGTCGCTGATTTATTTTCATAAAGCAAAACTAAAATACTCAGGCTGAGTAAGTCAATTTTCTCAATATCAATTTCTCTGCCCATATTCTCACATCCTTGAAAGTCGCTCCCCTTACCCGGATTCTAACTATCAAGTTTATTAAATCAACAATTTCCGTCACCTAGCCTAATAACAATAAATCACTAATACAGCATTTGAGATTATTAGTTTTTGCAACATCAAATCGCAAATATACAATTCTGATTCTTATATTTAGTGTTAGAAATAGCTGGTTCTTATTTTATGTAAATCTGCGAAACAGCATTCCTTAAAATCACAATATATTGGAGATCAAGATTTAACGATAAAGAATACTGACGAAATTAAATTTCTGATATTTATATTCTCAGGATGTGACTCAAAAGAAGATGGAGGAAATTATTATGAGCACTTCAGTAATAGCCAGTTATGCGTTCGTATACTTTGTCCTGTTCATTATAGTGCCACTGGTAACAGTTTCCTTTGTGATGACTTGTATCAAGTTCTTCAAGAAGGAAATCGACCTGACCGAAGGACAGGTGAGTATTATCAAAAAGCCCAAGTTCTGCAACAAGCAAGTGCTGAATTACATTCATGACCTGAATGGTCTGTCCAGCGGTAAGTACGATGTACTCTACGGTCTTAAAATGGATGACCTGGTAGAAGTACAGGACAATGATGAACTTAAATCAGTGTTGCACGACTGTACTATCGACTATGTAGTTATCGATCATGATTCTGCTGAGATTAAACTGGTCATTACCAAGGAACAGGATCAGGAAAAAGCATCCTTCCTTAATAATGTATTTACCAAGTTCAATATTAATCATATTCAACTCAGAAAAGATTCACCTTATGACTTAGCCGAAATCCGTACAGCTTTGGCTGCCTGATATTAACCGCAGAGGAATGGTATATGTCAACGCTCAAAATATTGATCGCTGTTACCGGCATCATTCTTGGGGCTCCTGTTGAAGCAAACACCGGCAACTCTGCGGCAATGTCGGATATTCATAAAAGTCCCTGCATGAAATGCCACAAACGCAACGGCAACATGCAGGGAATACACGCGAATGTGCAAGTCGTCTCCTGTGTGGATTGTCATGGTGAGCAGGAGGGACATCCCAGAAAAGCCTCGAATCTGATTGCATTCAACTCTGAAGAGACCCCGGCGGCAACCCAGGTAGAGCCCTGCCTGAAGTGCCACGAGAGCAGCGCAATCGGCGATCTGGAATGGACCCACAATGTGCACTCCAATAAGGTCAGCTGCAGCCGGTGTCACCAGCTGCATCCGACTGACGATCCCATGAAAAGCATTACCGCAGACGACCGCGCCAAGCTGTGCCGACAGTGCCACCAAAGTAAGCAGGACTGAGCCATGGACAAGAGCAAGCGATTCTTTTTAAAAGGGGCGGGGGCCCTGCTGGCTGGAATGTGTGCCTATCAGGCCACCCTGGCCCGCGGATCCAGTAGCCCAATAACCCATAAACAATATGCTCTGCTGCACGACGAAACCAAATGCATAGGCTGTGATGCCTGCAGTCAGGCGTGCAGACAAACCAATCAGGTTCCCGAGGGAGTCAGCCGTCTGGAGATTGTCCGCAGCGGCCCCCACGGTGAATATCCCAACCAGAGTTATCACTTCGAGCGCCACAGCTGTCAGCACTGCGACCATGCGCCCTGCGTGAAAGTCTGCCCCACAGGCGCCGCCTATAAAGACGAGCAAACCGGCATAGTGAAAGTCAATGACTGGAAATGTGTCGGCTGCCTCTACTGTATCGCCGCCTGCCCCTACAAAGTGCGCTTTATTAATCCGGTGACCAAGGCCGCAGACAAGTGCGATTTCTGCTTCGAATCCCGTCTGGTTAACGGCCAGCCGCCAGCCTGTGTGACCGCCTGCCCAACTCAGGCTCTGATATTTGGCGATCTTAACGATCAGCATTCCGAACTCTACAGCCAACTGCGCTCAAATCCGGTTTCCCGCGATAAATTGTCGCTGGGCACCGCACCTAAACTCTTTAAAATCCGCGCAGCGACCGGGGAGGTTATGTTATGAGTGCATTCCACTTCGACGGCCTGGTATGGCACTGGCCAATTGCTATCTATCTGTTTCTGGCAGGTATGTCTGCCGGTGCTATCTTCTTTGCCATCCTGCTCAGATACTTCTGTCTGGGCCAGGAGGCCTGGCGATCACGTTTTGTGCGCGCCGCCGCCATCATCGCCCCACTCGCCATCTGGGGCGGTCTGGGAATTCTGGTGATAGATCTGACCAAACCTTTTGATTTCTGGAAAATTCTGGTGTTCTACAACCCGGTTTCCGTCATGTCGCTCGGCGTCATGGTACTGATGGTATTTCAGGTCTTCATGTTTGCCTGGCTGCTGCTGTTATTCCGCCAGCCTCTGCAGACACGGCTGGCCGACAAGTGGCCCAGATGTGTCAGCGCACTGGAGTGGCTGCGTCCCTATGAAGCCACCATCACCGGGTTGACCATGATTCTGTCGTTGGCTCTGGGGGCTTATACCGGCTTTTTGCTGTCGGCATTACCCGGCTATCCCCTGCTCAATAACCCGGTACTGCCGGTGCTGTTCCTGATGTCAGGTCTGTCATCGGGTGCCGCCGGAGCACTGCTGCTTGGGGTGCTGCTCAAAGGTCAGGCTGACAGCGCCGAAGTGAAGTTTATTCACAAAATAGAAATCCCCCTGATCCTGATTGAGCTGCTGGTCATCTTCACCTTCTTTGCCGGCCTCATCCTCAGCGGCGGCCAAAAGCAACAGGCTGCCGCCAATGCCCTGGGGCTGGGATTCTGGGGATGGGTATTCTGGGGAGGAATTATCGGTCTTGGCCTGTCGGTGCCGCTGGCGATGAATCTGTTTATGACAGCTTCAGCCAAGCGCCGCTTCGGCTATGTCGCCTTTACCGCCTGCATGAGCCTGCTCGGTGTACTGTTACTGCGCAATTTTATTCTGTACACAGGTCAAATGACTATGTTGTAAGCCTGCCAGCGGCAGGCCCCGTGTCCTCGTTGATGGATTAAGCCAAAACCAGTCCACAGCCGCTCTCATACTTGTCAGCGGCTGCTTTTTTGGGCTACAGACAAGCCAGCGATTAACGCTGACAGATGAAAAATCATTCACTCGATCTGCTGCTGCCGGCACGGCACACTGACGGCGCAACGATAAAAGAGGAATCCCTGATGTATCGAGCCCAATTCACTCAACTGACTGGTATCCAGAGATTTATTGCAGCTTTGGTTGCTGCATCCATGCTGTTTGTCGGCCTGCTGGCACTGCCGGTGTTACTGGCTGCAGGCGCCATCGCGCTGCTGGGTATGATGATTGCCGGTCGGATCGCGCTGGCAAGAATAAAACGCCGCTATGCCGCGAAAACAGAGCAGACAGTCAACTGGGAAGTATCCAGTGACTATGAAGCACCGGACTTTATGGCAAAAGACAGCTTCAAACCCAGACCTCACGTCGGTCAGACCTACGAGAACGGTCAGTACTGAGCTATCGGCTCAGCTCCTTTATTCTCTGATTCAGGCCAGTAATTCTCTGGCCCGTTTCAGCGCTTTGGTCTGCTCCCTGTCCGTTGTCAGCGGCAATACCTTATCAATTTGGGCCTGCAGTGAATCTGCCAGTACCTGCACTATGCCCGACTCCTGGGGATTCGCCCGGCTGCGGGCCAGCGACAGCAAGGCCGCCGCCCCAACCACATCGATACGTCCCAGAACACCATCTGCCAGCGCCGTACTGAGTTCCAGCATCGCAGGCACACTGTGTCCATAGCGGATAGCCTGGCGCAAATAGCTTTCGGCTTTGGAGAGATCGCTGCCAAAAGCGCTGTCATCATTGAGCATATGCCTGGCACGCTCCACCATGGCATCCAGATTGCCATGCTCTGCAGCTTCCGCCAGCCAATATTCGCTGGACTCCAAATCCTGCTGACAACCTTCTCCCCTCGCCAGCATCAATGCCAAATGATATTGGGCGTTGGCAAAACCTTCCCGGGCGGCGCGGCAAATCCAGTAATGAGCTTTGGCCATCTCACCACGCTGATACCAAAGCACCCCCAGATTCGACATGGCTTCAATATTACCGGCATCGGCAGCCTGCTGCAGCCAGGTCTGCGCCTTGGTCTCATCTTTAGGGTGACATTCACTGCCCACCAGATAGAAATACCCCAGCAACGCCTGGGCTTCCTTTACCCCTTTGGCCGCCGCTTCGGCAATAGCCTGCTCACCGGCAAAGGGATCCGGTGCAGAACTGTAGCCATGCAGCAGCGCCACACCATGTTCAAACAGGGCTTCGGGGATATGTACTGCCGATAGTGAAAACCAGTATGCGGCCTTGGCGAAACTCTTGTCAGACTGAACAGGCAGCAACACATCGGTGCTGTCGGCCAGCGCCTGCTCCTGCTCCAGTTCCATCAGGGCCTTGGATTTCAATGACATCGCCAGCAGATACTGGGCATCAGCGTCATCTTCCATCACCGCCCGGTAGCACAATTCTTTGGCGGGCAAAGTCGCAGTGGCATCAAACTGGTATTCCGGCGCTGGCTGGCGACGCCACTTGTAATGCAGATGCTCAAACAGCGACAGGCAATCACGAATTGCTTTGTTCGCCAGCGTCTGCAGCTGATCGCGGGTCAGATGGTATTTTTCCGGGTGAGCCCCACGATTGCCGTGGCCCCGCAGTTTATGCAGTGCGCGGGCGGTAGGTACGTCAATCAGGCGAGCCTGATTGAGCTGCTCAATGCGGTCGTAAAGATTGGGACTGTCAAAACTGAGTTTATCCCCGGCCAAACGTCCGGTCAGCTTGTGGGCGAGCGTGCGGATATGCAGCAGCGCCTGAGTCGGGACATCGCCCACATACCCTTTGGCTTCTTCATAATCCTGTGCCAGCTCCGGCACCAGCTGGCGGACAAACTCAGCATCCTTCATGTCCGGCGTCCTCAGTTCACAGCAGGTGGGTTACGGGTCACCATGTACAGACGGAACAGGGCGATATTAACGAACAACCCGAAAAACGCCGTCAGGGTTTCAATGATGATCTGTGCCGGCAATCCCAGTGCGCCTGCCAGTTGGCTCAGGCTGCCACCAATCAACGAAACAGGCACATACATCAGCAGCACCAACATGGTTTTCATCACAATGGGACCGCTGAAACTGAAGCTGGATTTAATGGCCACCAATGGTGTCAGTTTCTCGGTGACCACCATGAAATTGACATAAGCCAGTCTGGCAAACAAATAGGCACTGATCCCAAGACCGATGATCCACAATGGCCCGAATGCCGCAGCCAGCATAGTGGGCGCAATGATAGCCATGCCGGAAAACACCCCGGCCAACAGCAGCGTCGGAACAAACTGCAGGCTGCCGAACAACACCTGATTATTGGTCGGCTCATGCCCGGCTGAACGCCAGTCCAGAAATGCGGTTAATGCCGCAATCAACCAGGAAAATATCAGCAGCAGCGCCATCATGGCCGCCATATGACTGAAACTGAATTCAGGGTTTTCGACATCCATCTGCTGTAATTGCATCCCCAGCCACAGCTGGATCCCAACCTGCAACAACAGCAGGGGACCCGTCAAAATCGCCAGTTGACGCAAATGGTTACGGAAAAAATAGAGGGCTTCACTGAAAATGGCAGACAACGACATGGCCTTCCCAAAATATTGTTGTGTATTGACGAAAACCGCGCTCAGGCCGCTTCACAAATGCAAACCCAAACGCCGATTCCACAGGATTCTGCGGCTAAGAATACCCAAAATCCCGCGCCCTTGCACCGTCTGTAAACAATCCGCTCCGGATACCCGGCAGCCCGCCACCGCAACAGACAGAAAACTATGCAACCAAAATGTAAAACAGGCTAATATGAGGCTCTTTGGAACCACAGGAAGGTGCTATCACCATGAAAAAATCCATCAGCGGCAGCCTGTTGCTGCTCAGTGCGCTGACGCTGCCGGCTCATGCCGGTTGGTTTGACAATCTGTTTGGCGGCAGCCAATCACAGACAGAATCCAGCAAACCCGCCACTCAGGCGCTGGCCGACAACCCTCTGGTCAGTGATGTCATGGGACAACTGGGACTCAACCAGCAACAGGCAGAAGGTGGCTTGGGGACATTGCTCAATGTCGCCAAATCCTCACTGGATGGTGGTCAGTTTTCCCAACTTACCAAAGATATTCCAGGTGCCGATCTGTTGATGGCTGCAGCCCCATTGCTGAACCAGAGCGAAGGTATGTCCGGACTGCTGTCTCAGGCAGGTGAACTGGGACAATCCCTGCAGGGCGGCGCCATGATCTATGATGCCTTTGAAAAATTGGGAATATCCAAAGATCTGGCCATGCCGATGATCGAATTGGTGAAACAGTATCTGCAACAGAACTCGGGAGCTGAATCGGTCAATCTGCTGACTCAGGGGTTAAGCAGTTTCCTGTAAACCTTGTCGGGGCGATGCCCTCGCCCCGTCGCGCTATCTGATTTTCCCGCCCTGATTAAACTGGTTTCATCTCTGCAGCATCAACAGGCTGCTGATGCTGTGTTGTGCAACAAGATTTGCTAATCTTAGGCCATTACGCCAATGATCCAGGTTACCTATGATTGCCAAGCTGAAACAATTCCTGACCGCTCATCTGCATGCGCAAACCCCCGAAGAAAAGCAGCGCCATCTGGATTTGGCTGCCGCCAGTATGCTGCTGGAAGTGGTCTATGCCGATGACGTTTTGTCGGCAGAGGAGGACAATCTGCTGCCAAAAGTGATGCAGCAGACTTTAGGGCTTACTGAACAGGATGCCAGCGAGCTAATCGCCGAGGCCAGGGGGCACCAGCAGCAGGCAACCTCCCTGTACGAATTCACCAATGAGATCAATGATGCCTTCACCCTGGAGCAGAAACAGAAGCTGGTGCTGGCCATGTGGCAACTGGCCTATGCCGACGGCAAGTTATGCCAGTATGAGGATCAAATCATTCGTCGGATGTCAGATCTGCTTTACCTGAAACACTCTGAGCTAATCCAGCTGAGAAATCGCGCCATGGCAATGCGCTGATACCAGCGGCGTCATATCAAAGAACAAGCCGGCAAATGCCGGCTTGTTTGCAATCAATTGGGGGCTTGCGATTGTCTGTGCCAATCAGGCCAGCATCTTGCCAATTTCATATCCCTGTCCACGGGAGGCTTCCAGAGTCTTGGCCAGATCCGACATCTGCAGTCTCAGGCCAGCGTTGGCGGCCTGCTGCGAAATCCAACTGGAGCGGTCGGTTTCACATACTTCATCCCAACCGGCGATAATGGCCTTGGCCGTATGCAGCAAACCAGCCAAAGGCGAATAGGGACGGGAACGTTTGGGTTGATACTGAAAACGGATCCCATCCACCAGCTGTAATGGAAACTTCCAGTTCTCAGCAAGCAGCGCTCCCAGCGCAGCAGAATCAAATCCCAGCACCCGTTCTTCAGCTTCAGGTTTACTCAAGCCACGGGCAATTTCATCTTTGATCTCCAATATCTTGTCGGGTGCGACAACGGCGATCAGCATGTCACCAATATTGTGCAGAATAGCGCAGGTAAATGCGGCGTCTGACTCAACACCATCCACTTTCTTTGCCATGGCCTGACAGTGCACTGCAACTTCAAAGGTATGGCCCCAGAAGTCAGCCAGATCAAAACCCTCTATGGAGGGCATGGCACTGACCACTGACGATGCGATCACCAGTGTACGCAGTTTCTCCATACCAAGGCGGATAACGGCTTCATCCAGCGTCGCCACCTCCCGACTGCGACCAAAATAGGCCGAGTTCGCCATACGTAAAACCCTGGCAGTAATCAGCTGATCTTTTGAAACTTTTTCAGCAATCCCCTTGATAGTGGCAGACTCATCATTCACTGCGTCCAGCAATTCACTGATAGCCTTGGGCAACCGGGGCAGGTCGTCGATTCGTTGCAGTAGCGCCGCAGATCCCATAATTTTTCTCCTTTTCTCGCCTATAGGAAAATATAGACGAGGGGTTTTGCATCTGCGTTTTTTTTATACTGCAGTTAAGTGTCACCCCACTCCGATGATTGATCAACACTGTCAGTCAAGGGACGAAATTATCAGTGGGGGATTAACGGGTTCTGTGCTCGTACCCGACTTCGTATATACAGGCCAACCGCCACCAGTGACGTAATCACGACCCCATACAACATATCGCCCCCCAGACTCCAGGCCATCAGGCAGCAAAAGCCCACGCCCAGCCACATTGCCCAGCGATAGCCCGCAGGCAACAATCTGAATGCCGACAACATAGCGCCCAGATAGATGATCACAAACACCCCGTTGACCCACACCACCAGCGATTCAAGATCCACCTGCCACCAGTGCACCGTCGCAGTAACAACGGTGGCCGCAACCAGCATCACCGACATAGCCACAACTGGCACCCGCTGCTTGTTTGTGCGGCTGAGCACAGCGGGCAACACACCCTGCTCGCTGAAACTTGCCATCAATCTGGCCGTTCCTGCGCAGTAGACATTCACAGTCGCCAGACTGGAGGCCAGGCCAAGCAGACAAATGACCCATTGCCCCTGCCCACCCACCAGCTCATCGAAAATCCCGGCCATCGCCAGAGATTCATCATTGGGATAGGACAACACCAACCAGGTACAGGCCAGATACAACAAGCCTACCAACACCGTGCCACCTATCATGGCAAGCTTCATATCCTGTCTTGGCGATTTAAACTCTGCCGCCAGATGGGTCATGGCTTCGAGCCCCAGAAAACTCCAGAAGGCGATGGCGAGTGCCGACATAACGCCGTCCCCCATGGCTGCAGACCAATGACTGGTTTGCCGCCCTTCCAGGGTGCCGGACATCACCAGCATCAGTACCACCACGGCAACCATCGCCAGTGTCAGAGCCATCTGCATTCGTGCCGACAGTTGCAAACCCGGCCAGTTGATCAGCAGCAGAAAAACCAGAGTGCCAAGTTGTATATACAAGGGAGTATCACCGCTGAATGGATACAAGGCATGCACAAACTCATAGCCCATCAACAAGGCAGCAGGCATCCCCAAAGGCACAACCAGCAGAAAAATCAGCCCCACTGTCCGCCCTGCCCTGACCCCGAAAGCCTTCTCCACAAAATACGCCGGACCTCCGGCATGGGGATAACGCCCAGCCAGCCCGGCAAAGACGATGGCGACAGGAATAATCGCCAGTGTCAGCACCAGCCAGGCTGTTAAGGCCTGTCCACCCGCAGCTGCTGCGGTCAGCTGGGGCAAGATGAACACTCCGGTTCCCAATAGGGTGGTCGCCACCAGACTGGCCCCTTGCCAACGACCGATTGTCGCACTCATGTCAAACTCCATGACGTTCAAATTGTCACCAGTATATTGAACATCCCCCCGCCGAGAGAATGCCTATTCGAGCCACAGCAATAAACTGATACCAATCCGCATCGAAGATTGATCTCATCAGAGCCATGTCAGCCATTCGAGTACAAGCGAAATTGGTGACGACATAGTGGTTCTCTGACAAAAGCAATTTGATGCAGTAATCGTGTGGCCGACTTACCTCTCGAAGGGCGAGTTTTAAAAGGCGTGCATACTGCCCAGAGCCTGCTGTTGTAAACAAGAGGTGATTTATCCCGATAGATCTTTGATTGCTCTGATTGTCTTCACACCTTTAAGTTCTCGCTGAGTAACTAAACTCCTATGCGAATTGGTATTACTGCGGCCAGAATATGGAAAGCCTGAGTGCCCCGAGCACTCGAGCTACTGGCGCAGTGAAATCCTATGCAGCTTATATACACAACTATTCACACAACAGCGTTGGATCCGGACATTTCCGGTCAACCATTCCCGGCCGAAAAACCAATGCCTGTCAGCCTCTGTGCGCTCTGCGCCGATTTTGCACAAAACTTGTTGATCGAGGTCAAAAAACGACCAAATAGTCGGTTTCAGCTGCTGGTCTAGTCTGTGAGTTCGTGCCTACTATGACCTGGGGAATGCTTGCGAAGTCTCGGGGCATGGGCGATGACATATGCCTCGAATCCAACACCCGGAAAGCTGCACAGCACATCCACCGGACAGATTGGTGCATTCCCCCGGCGACTGACATTCAAACAACTCCGCCTGCCCGAAAATGGAAGACAGGCAGACTCCTGACCGTGGAGATGACTATGGCACGCAAAAGATACGCTTCTGAAATGGAAGAAACCAAAATCGACATGACGCCACTGCTGGATATCGTGTTCATCATGTTGATCTTTTTTATTGTCACTACCTCGTTTGTAAAGCCGACCGGAGTCGCCTATGACTCGCCGGAATCCAGCTCCCAGCCCAACTCCAAAAAGGGTGAAAACATTCTGATCACAGTCAACAAGACAGGTATCATCAAAATCGCCAACCGTCAGGTCGATATTGAGCGGCTCACCGCCAATATTGAGCAGATGCGTGCCGAAGCCCCGGAAGCATCGGTATTGATCCTGGCCGACAAAGAAACCCGTCACGGTCTGGTGGTGAAAGTAATGGATCAGGCAAAAACCGCCGGGGTTGAAAAGGTCTCTGTCGCTCAGTCCAGAGAACAGTAAATGTAATTCTTTTTCCGCACTCGTTTTATCAAGACCGCATATCCAGAATGCGGTTTTTTATTGCAACAATTCCCTCAGCAGCCCCTGGCAGCAAAACCTTAATCCACCGGTTTCACTTCACCGGTGACAACGCACCTCAGTGCCACCAAACACTCTGTGCACACATTTATCATCGGATAATTAACGCGTTAACAATCAGACATCCACTCAGCCTCACTGCGCTTCGGCCTCAATGCCGACCCATTTGTGGCGGGCTTCAATGTCGCCAAACAGCGGGTGCCCAGAGTCATAATAAGCCTCTGGCATCACATGCCTCAGTCCGGCGGTGGTTAACCTGGCATCTTCACTTTTGGTTACGCGTCTGACCCGATAAAGCCTGGCGATCAGCGCAATAACGGCGCAGGCATCAGGCTTGGGCAGTTGCGTCAGCTCACGATAGATCACCGCCATCGGGACAACATGTTCAAATACTCTCGGCTCATCAGGATTGGCAGCGGCATATTTTGACAGTGGCGCACTCTTTTTGTATTTATCCAGCGCCCGCTGATCGCTGCGGGTCACCAGACCAAATACATGGCAAAACACGCCATTAATCGGCTCGCGAAACGATGCGGCACCATCAATGCCCGCCGCCAGCATAGCGACAATCGCATTAGCATAACCCATTGCCTTGGGATCGGTTAATTTCATGCAGACTTTCATTAAATCCAACTACGCAGCGCACAAATAGCTGAGCAGCTGGCAAACAGCAGCATTAATCAGCTCAAGGCTGCCAAGTGTCTGTAATGGCACGATGCAGAACAATCAGTTATCCGGGATAACCGTACATTGGCCGCGGATACAAACGGCGGCCCCCCCCCCCTGGGGTACTGGCAAATATTAGCAGCAGATTATATTTGTAAGCTGTCGATAAATGTCTGACTATGCAATGACTGACGCCATGCTCAGGGCAATAGCCGGGTTACCGGGCCCGCGCCTTGAGCACCTCCATTTATGCTGAATCACAAGGACTGAATCGATGAAAGGAATGTCTCTGATATTCGCAGTGCTCTTACTTCAGGGCTGCACCTCAAGCTGGATTGGTTTATCCAACCACGACAAGGAGGGTCACCGCGATGGCGAGGCGGACGCCGCTGAGCTGATCATTAATGTTCCCCGCGCCATTGCTGGTGCAGATCCCTGCAAAAACGGCCACCCGGACGACATTAAAAAATGTCAGGCTGAACGTCAAAAGCAAACAGAGGCATTGAATGACAGCATCCGCAACCGGACACAAAACTGATCCGTCTGCGCCGCGGCTTACTTTCACCCCATACAGATCTGGCGACAATGACATCCAGCGCCTTAAACGTGGATCACCTTGTCACTGCCCAGGGTGAAGCGGCTCAGTTCCACCAGAGTGCTGATCTGCGCGCCTTCAATCAATCGGGACTCATCCACGCCACGCATCTGGCAGCAGGTTTTGCACAGATGCACCTCAACACCCTGCGCCATCAGAATCTCCAGCATCTGACCTATGTGATAGCTCAAATCCGGGGTGTGCTGACCGCTTAACGCCGCCACCACGGCATCCGACATTAAGAACAGTCGTTGCCTGATTGGCGTGTCAGCGTGCTCCTGCAGCGCCAGCGCAATACGCAGCGCGTTATAGGTTTTCTCACTGCCATAAGGGCTGTCGTGCAGTACCGTCAGAATCGTGGTCATGTCTGTTTCTCGCATGAAAATAATCTCGACCTACAAGATAACGCCAGCCAAGGTCGATGCGCTATACGTCAGATCAATGCATTGATGGAGGTGGCTTTTGCGCCACCAATGGTATGGACTTGTTGCCCTTGCAGGGCATGCCGCTGAAAGCGGCGGACATCGAAGCCTTCCAGGCTTCACCCGGGCAAAGTGCTTTGCTTGCCCAAAGCACTCTGCACACGAAAGGGCACCCCAACCGAAGTTGTTACCCATCGTGCATCGCATGCAATTGACGTAACCGGCGTCGATTCACCGTCCATGGCTCAGCGCCGCCTATGTCATCATCCCTGATGACATTTACTATTGCATCCAATCCCCTCTGGCAACTTCGGACGGGGACTCGGTGCAATCTGCATATCCACTGCAATTCTGTTGCTGGCGGCATAAAGACTTTCTAAAGCTATCCGCTCTATCAAGCGCCCAAATTACCAACAGCATCTTTGTGTTTATTTTCCCTTATAGCCAGAGGTTTTAAGCGCGGTTTCAGCACCAAAAGGCGATCGTCTTATGCCTGCAATCCTCAACAGGATATTCAACCAAAACAACAAGATGTGAGATATGGCTTACATACCCACCACACGCATGCTGATAAATTAACCGCACAAATCACAAACACCCTGCCTACCGGAGCCAAACCGATGGGCGGTAGCGTACGTTATGGATGACACCCCGTTCATGGAGATTAAGCAAGTCTATACAAACAGCTACACCTCCAAACCTTAGAAAACCCTTAACCAAGAACAACGCATCACTACAACACACTAACAGAAGCCATTCTGACAGGCCTTAACACTACAAAGAAAAAAATGCGCAGCACGCCAAACCAAAAAACGTAGTTATGAGACTTTTCCTACAGATTCAATCACTTCAAAATGGTACATTAGCAGAAATTACTTACACCGCTGCTAGCCGGAGCCAAACCGACGGGCGGTAGCTTGTCAAAATTCTATGGATTTAAAAATCTGCCCAACATGAAAGCTCAAACACCTTCCATTAGGGAACATATTTTCGACAATCCAAGATATATGCAACAACAGTTCAAGTATTTACAGGTAAAAATACAAAAACGTCACATAATTTTGGCAAGGCATATAATCTGCTTAAATATAAGTTCTTCCACATTTGTAAAAATATAATAAGCCACTGAATTATGTGGTCATAGAAAATGTCAATAAACTGTAAAGAGTTCAACTTCCTTATTGATAGGAAATCTGTATTTTCATCCAGCGACATACCATCATTAGTTGCTTATAACAAATGTCTAACTAATGAAATAGACTCTCTGATATCGACTACTAAAAAATTAGAGAAAGATTTGGATGATAGTAAGAAAAATATAGAGTTATTATCACAATCAATTGCATACAATCGAAAAGAATTTGAAAGTAATGTGAATAAAGCTACTGAAATCCAACAGCAAAACTATCAAAATTTCTCAAATATGTTCGAGAGTTCTCATGCAAGTTACTCGAATCATCTAACGGCCATGGGTGTCATACTCGCTCTCTCTGGAGCGGCTTTTATTTTTTCTTTAAGGGCATATAAAAATAGAGAAATTCAACAACTAAAAGACGAAACTCTTTCAGAGGTCACAGCAGCAATCACTAAAAAAGGTGTAGTTAAGAATCTTGTAGAGGTGTCTTTAACAGAATCTAAGATAATTGACATTTTAGATACCAGATTAAATACCATTGCGAATGGGTTAGAGCAACAAATTATAAATAGAATAAAAGATAAAGAACTATACCAACAAAATAATGGAAATTCAGGCCCGGCGTTGTCCGATATTATAAAATAAACAGTGAGGGAGAGGTTATGCTGATAACTGTCAACAAAAAAATCACCTTTTCTGAAAT
The DNA here is from genome assembly GCF_050865035.1 of Shewanella sp. GXUN23E. NCBI lineage: Bacteria > Pseudomonadati > Pseudomonadota > Gammaproteobacteria > Alteromonadales > Shewanellaceae > Shewanella > Shewanella sp. GXUN23E. Next base: position 75,909 of record NZ_JBOZWP010000024.1, read on the forward strand.
AAATGAAATAACTTCTGCTCAAGATATACTCAGAAAAGTATATGGAGATCTAGACTCGATTGAATTGCCAATTGATGTTGATTTCATTATTGGAACAATTGAGGGGGTGACTCTCAATGAGCATTTAGACTTTGACAATTTGGATACCGCTGGCTTTGTCAAAGTTAAACGTGACGATACTAATAAAGTGAGTAGTGTATCTATCTGGGCAAACCCAACAGAATGTGAAACTAGAAAACGATTTACTAAAGCACATGAGGTTGGACATCTTGTTTATGATATATTCCCTGCCTTAGATGATTGCAATGCAAATGAAACAATCATAGACCGTCTAGATAGAAAAGATGGTTGTAATAGTTTTGTTGAACAAAGAGCGAATAGGTTCGCCGCTGAATTATTAATGCCAGCAAATTTAGTTCATAAAGAGGTATCAAAGCTAGTCGATCACTATAAATCGAAAAATGAAAAAATTTCTTTAGATGAAGCAATTCAGGCATTGTCACATAAATTCAAAACATCTAAAGAAGCGATGAAATTTCGTTTAAAGAACCTATCCATAATATAATGAATACCAGCATAATAGAAAGAAGCCACTGATATAGTGGCTTTTTTTTTAGAAGTCTAAAAACCACTCACAGAAAGCCCCCCCCAGACGATAGCGCTAGAATACCCGACAAAACACTTCACTTAAATTCACTTCGATATACAGGCGCCTCAGCGACAAGCCCTGCAAGGGCTAAACTTGTCCCGCAGGGACCTGTGACGGCACGTCACACCCAACTTTGCGAAGCGCCAAACATCAAACCAAGTAAAGATGGTTAAAAAGAAAGATGGAAGAAAGATGGGACAGCCATAACTTTCACTCCGTAGCTGCAAAATACACCAGTCCCCGTCCGGAGTTGCCGGAGGGATTAGGTTGTAATAGCGGGCGCTGTCATGGATGACAGCGTAAATGTCGCTGAGCCATGGACGGTGAATCGACACTGGTCGCGTCCATTGCAAGCTAATCACGATGGGTTACAACTTCGGTTGGGGCGTCCTTGGGGTTGTTAGGGGTATTGGACGAGCAATACCCCTGACCCGGGTGTGGGCTGGAAGTCCACGACGTTAGGTCGCGTCAGCGGCCATGTCCCGCAGGGACAAACCTACCTCTGTGGCTGAAAGCCACATCAAGCAAGTGACTCTGGCAGTCACCCTCTGCCCTACCTACACCATGTTTCTCGAACTATTGCGTCTTTGACGATACAAACCCTCCAACTGCTCACTGAACTTAATCATCTGCTCGCGCTGCAGTATGGCGTGGTCGTCCAGTGATTCGGTGGCGGTATCCAGCGCAATGCGTTTGGCCAGTGCCAGGATGAGCTGCTCGGCCTGACTCAGGCCGCCGGACTGCACTTCTTTGATGAACAGCAGGCGGAAGCAGTCGTGGAACACCGAGATCAACATGCTGTTCGTCAACATGAATCTGTCTGAACGCTCGGGGTCTTTGGCAAATCTGGCATCATCGGCCTGATAGCTCATGGCAGCGATCAGGTTGCAGACTGTGGTCAACGAAGTCGCGCCGCCAAACAGCTCGGCTATGCCTGGTCTGGATGCCAGCTCCAGCGCCAACTGATGGGCAAACTCCGCCTTGCTCCACTGATCGCCAAGGGCGTTAATCACACTCATACATCACTTCCTAAAAATACCTGCCTAAGCGTCTAGCACGTTCAAAAGCAATCTACCACAGAGCGCTGCGCTACACAGAGAACACTGAGGAAAAGCGAGTAAGCACTAACGCTTTAGCCTTTCTCTGTGACCTCGGTGGTTCAAACTTTTGCCTTTTAAAAGCAATCCACCACGAAGCGCTTCGCTACACAGAGAACACGAAGGAGAAGCGCTAACGCTTTGGCTTTTCTCAGTGACCTCTGTGTCCTCTGTGGTTCAGGCTTTTGCCTTTTAAAAGCGATCCACCACGAAGCGCTACGCTTCACGAAGAGCACGAAGGAGAAGCACATGAAGATCAGATTATGAGCCTTCGCTTGTCTTCGTGTCCTTCGTGGTTCAATGCTTTCGCCTTTAAACCGACCTACTACGGAGCACTTCGCTGCACAGAGAGCACTGAGGAAAAGCGAGTAAGCACTAACGCTTTAGCCTTTCTCTGTGACCTCTGTGTCCTCTGTGGTTCAGGCTTTTATTCTTCAGTGCATTGTGTCGCTTTTGTGGCTGACCAATTGAGCTTCCAGCTGTGCCTGCAGGGTTTGCAGGTAGTTCAGGGTCAGGGGTGCCAGTGCGCGGTAGAAATCGGTTTTGGCATTGGCGGCCAGCAGCTCAATACACTTGGGTGCAAATGGCATCAGGTATTCGCGCAGTAGGCGGGCCGTCCAGGCGGTGCTGAAAGCGACATCATCATAAGAGTCCATAAAGGCCGGGATCGCACCTTCTTCTGTCGCCAATGCATTAGCGATGACGGCCAGCATCAACCCCAGATGATCGACCGGCTCATTGCGGGTGGAGTCCAGCTCCAATCCGGATTCACGATAGAAGGCCACCAGCGCCTGAGTGCTGACATCATTCAATAATCCGGTCTCACACAGGTACACACTGCCCCATGGCGGACACAGAGGCACACCCGGGCCAACAAACAGGCGGGTGTAATCCAGCAGCAGTTCATCCATGGTCGCACTCTGCTTGTCCATCAGCTCACAGGCTTGCATCACCTCTGGGGAGCTGTCGCCCAGCGGCCACTGCTCGGCAAAGGGGATTTCAGCCACCATCTCCATCAGGCCTTCTGACGGGCGCTCAAACCACAGGTTGTGAAGGATCTGAGCCATGGCCTGCATTTCGTCGCGATCGATATTCATTAATTCTTAACTCTGTAAAAAGGCTTGCCTAATCGCCCAACTTCCTCATCGAAAGTACTCATCTATAAAACTCTTCTTTGCTTCAAAGAGATGCCGTGCTTTCGATTTGAACTTGAACGATTATCCGTCGCCCGTGTAACCGTCAGGTATGGTGCGAACCTGAGACAAAAGAAGGTGCATTATGCACCTTCCCTGGTCAAAGCCGATATGTTCCATATCCGCTTTTGATACTGAATCTGATTTTTGTGTTGGCACGCTCAATCGATGCGCTTCGTCAGAGGCTGACCGTCGAAAACATGGGTAAGTGTTTATCCCAGATAAACGTGCTCACGAACGAGAGCCATGGATGGCGAACTGGCTCTTGTTCATGGACGAATTTGTTTTCGCCGAGCGTCCAAGGATGGATTCACCGCGTGTCAGCTGAGACGAAGGGCATCGCAAGATGCTAATGCAGCCTTTAAACCTCGGCTGGGTTCAGAACGCTGCCCTCAACCAAGTTGAGTTTTGGCTCACTGCCCACTGGCCATGGCTGGCTGTAGCAGATCCCCAGCGTCTCTTTCACCGGACGACCGTGGCGGTTGGCCTTGATGATCAGGTTCGGCTTGGTGATCTCAGGGGATGGCAGCGGCGCGATATGACCATCGCCATTGCCATACTTGGCCTTGAGGTTATCCATGGTGTCGAAATCCAGCGCGCGCAGCGGGCAGGACTCCACACAGATAGGCTGACGGCCAACGGCCAGACGCTCAAAACAGCCGTCGCACTTGGTCATCACCTTGCGCTCAGGGTCCAGCTGCGGCGCATCGTATGGGCAGGCACAGGCGCAGCTTTCACAGCCGATACACAGCTCCTGGTTCACGTGCACCAGGCCATCTTCCTTACGCTTGTGCATGGCACCGGTCGGGCAATATTTTACGCAGGCTGGCTCGTTGCAGTGGTTACAGCCGATAGACATGTAGTAAGCGAACACGTTCTGCTCGAAGGTGCCATCCTCTTTGGTGACCCACTCGCCACCGCCGTACTCGTACACGCGGCGCCACAGCACGCCCTTCATGGCAGAGATGCCTTTGGCTCCCTCACCCTGACCACGCTGCTGGCCGACCATGCGATCTTTACAGGCCACGTGGCAGGTCTTGCAACCGGTACACTTGGTGGTGTCGAGGTAAAAACCATATTGAACTTGAGGTTTCATGGATTATGCCTCCTTCTTCGCGGCAATCTGTACACGGTTGGTGTGCTGTGGATTCCCCTTCACAATCGGGGTTGGGTGGTACTTGGTCAGCACGTTCAGCGCGCCGTTCACATCCACAGGACGACCTTTCTGGTCTTTGTCTGTGCCTGGCTTGTACCAGCGGCCTTCACCCATGGCGACTACGCCCGGAGCGATACGCGGGGTGATGCGCACCGGCAATTCAGTCATGCCGCGATCGTTCCACACCCGCACGGTTTCGCCTGAGGTCAGGTTGCGCGCGCTGGCATCCATTGGGTTCATCCATACCGCGTCTTCCGCCGCTTCACGCAGCCAGGGCACGTTGTCGTAGCTTGAGTGCACCCGGCCTTTGGTGTGGTAACCAATCAGTTGCAGCGGATACTGGGCAGCAGTTTCTTTATCTTCATAGCCATCCCAGGTCACCACGTACTGAGGCAGAGTAGTGATCTTGTAGCGATCGGCCAGTTGCTCAGGGCTGAAGCGCTGACGCTCCTCAGCACTCCAGTAATCCTGCAGCTGCCAGTTGGCGCGCTTGTCGGCCATCAGCAGGGAGAAGATCTCAATCTTTCCCGATGGGGTCTTCACGCCGTAGGCATCTTCCTTACCCTGTACCCAGTCCTGCAGCACCACAAAGCTCTCCGGCATGTACTTACGGAATACGCCCTGCTTGGTGGCCTCTGTGTAGGTGGCTGGCAGGCCGATATCCGGGTTGTTGGCGCGGGTCTGGGCGTACAGCTCGTTGTTCCAGTCAGCTACGGTTTTGCCTTCTGTGTAGTCATCGCAGTTCATGGCCTTGGCCAGACCAGCACAGATGTCATACATGTTTTTGGCTTCGCCCAGCGGCTTCACGCCTGTGCTCATCATGGTCATGTAACCCATTTGACCTGAGGCGTAGGAGTCGCCGGCCAGATCGTCGGATTCCAGCCAGGTGGCGGCAGGCAGAATGTAGTCGGCGTAACGGGCAGATGGGGTCATCCAGCAATCACACACCACAATCAGTTCACACTTGCTGGTGTCGGACAAAATGGCGGTGGTGCCATTGATATCTGAGTGCTGGTTAACGATGGCGTTACCCGACACATTGATAATGGCCTTGATGTTGGAGTCCAGCTTATCCGCACCTTTGAGGTTGTGGGTGTAAGGGGTGAACTCAGTGCCGCGCTCAATCGCTTCGGCAAAGGTGAATACCGGAATGGTGGCCTTGACCGCATTGTCACCGATATCGATACCGGCGACGCCCAGACCATAGTTCATCGGCATGGCACCGGTATTTACGCCGGGCTGACCCAGCTTACCTGTCAGGATTGGCAGCATGTACAGGGCACGCACCGCCTGATCGCCGTTGGCATGACGGCTGACACCGGCACCGATACTGATGTAAGGCGCTTTGGCATTCATGATGGCATGGGCCAGCTCACGAATTTGCGCAGCGCTGATACCACAGCGAGCCGCCGCCCACTCAGGAGTGCGCGCAAGACCCGTGTAGGTGCCCAGAATGTAATCTTTGTAGTTCTCTTTCGGATCCACCAAAGCCGCATAGCGCTGCTGCTCGGCATCATCTGAGGCAGCCCACTCGGCCTTGAAGGTTTCCAGCGAGGCAAAGTCATAACCCAGACAGTGCTTGTCGAGGAAGGCCTTGGAGTTGGCATCGATCCAGCCAGAGGTAATCATCTCGTGGGCGATGGCTTCGGCCAGCGCCGCATCGGTACCGGGGCGGATTGGCAACCACTTGTGCTCTTTACCCAGCATGGAGTCGGTGTAGCGGGTATCGACCATGTACACCTTGATGTCGCCCGGGTGGTTATTCAGCGCCTGCACGAAGTCATAGCCTTCGCCGCTGCCACTCATACGCATTTCGTTGGGGTTGAAGGCCACGCCAACAAACAGGTCAGCGTTGGCGATTTCTGCCAGACGCGAGCCATAGTAAGCATGACCGGCATCACCGAAGGTGGCCTCGGCTGCCGAGTACAACTGCGCCCAGGAGTAGTCCCAGTGGTGATCCAGATAGCCGCCGGTTTTGTTCAGCAGACGCTGCCAAACCTGATAACCGGCAAAGCCGTAGTAAGCGCCACTGCGGTAGTGGAAGTAAGTAGACGCAGGGCCGTGCTCGGCGCGGATTTTAGCCAGCTTTTCGCCGACTTCCTGATACGCCTGCTCCCAGCTGATCGCCACAAACTGGTCGACTTCGCCGGTGCGGGTGGCGCCGATGCGCTTCATCGGGGTACGCAGACGGTCCGGTGCATAGGTACGCTGGCGCAGTGAGCGGCCACGGGTACAACAACGGATCTGATGGTTGTCGCCGTACTGATCTGAGGTTTCATGATCAGTTTCGATGCGGGTGATCACCCCATCACGGCTGAATACTTTAATCGGGCAGTTTGAACCACAGTTCACCAGACAGGCAGACCAGTTCTGCACTTCTTCACCTGTGGGCTGCACCGGCTTGGTGAACACCTTGTCTTTGGTGTTCGGGGTACAGGCACTGACGGTTGCGGCACAGCCCATGGCTGCACTCATTTTCAAGAAACTTCTGCGTTCCAATTTACTTATCCTCTCAGGACAATGTTCAGCTTTGGGTCGGCGGCGCTAGTATGCCGGCCCACGGCAGGTATCCGGGGTTGGGGAGCCTGGGTCTGTTGCCACAGGTTTGATGTCTGTCAGCGCGGGCAAAGATCCAAAACGCTGCAGGCGCTGCCATCTGGCAGAAATGTGGAGGGTTTCACTGAATATCTGGCCCCTGAAGACCTGTGCGCGACACCTTGCTCCCAACGGATCGATTATTAATCTTCCAGCAGAGGTATTCTAAAAGAGGGATTTGCCAAAATTGGATTTGTTATATTCCGTAGGTGAAATATTGAGGGCGGACGCGCATAACCTGATGATTTGCGGAGACGATCACAGTTCACCATTACCGACAGGCAACCTGAGCGCAAATGCAACTGAATGAATTTTTGATATTTTTCGCTCGGCGGCAATTTCCCGCATCACAAATATCAAAAAAACGTGATCGCTCTGTAACAGACACGCGCAAACACCGGCGCACCTGAGTGTGAGCCAGTTCAAAAAACAAAGTCAACACTTGGGAAGGAGCGAATAAGTCCCGTGCGTGCTCTGCGGGGACTTGTTCGCACCTTCCCTTATGCCCGGCCACAGCTGGCAAATGCAAATGCTTATCAGCTATGGCTTATTCCGGCACTACTGGCCGCAACATGTATCAGCGGAACAGTCTGGCGGGCGTCACCACCACACTGAAATCCTCGCTCAGCTGCGTGAGGAAATCCTCCGCCAGCAAGGCCACGCCAAAGTAGAACTCCGTCTGCGCGTGCTCGGCGGCCAGCTCCAGGCAACGGCCTGACCAGGGCAGCAGATGCTTGCCCAGCAGCAACTGCACGAACTGCTTCAGCTCGGTGTTGCCCCGCTCCTGCGCCAGTCGTCCCAGCGTCGAATCCAGCACGGCAAAGAAAAAGCCAATATGGTCCACCGGCTGATGATTGGGCAGCTTGAGCTCAACCCCGTGTACCTTGTAGAAATCCATCAGGGCCACTGTACTGCGGTCATTGAGCAGTTGCTCTTCGCCCAGATACACAGAGCCCTGGGGGACAGCCCTGGGCTCACCCGGACCAAAAAACAACTGACCATAGTCCAGCTGCAGCTCAGTCAGCTGGCTGTCGTCCCACTGCTGCAGGAAGTGGCTCAGCGCTTCGCGGCCGACACGATTGGCTTCACGGCTGCCAGTGTCACCGGCAAACGCAGGCCAGGTCGCCGGCACATCGTTGTCGATAAAATCCCGAATTAACTGAGCATCGGGATACTGGCTGAGCAAATGAAACAGGATGCGGGCAATACCCTGATATTCTTCAAAAGGCAGATTGGTAAATGGTGTTTTCATTTATCTTTCAACTAAATCACTTGAGCCAGGCTGGCTATCCCAAAAACGTCTGCCACAAACGGTTTTGGGATAGCAAACAGTTAAACAGTTAGTAAGAGACGCGGCCTTATCAGCCAAACGTCTCTTATACCTGTCATCCCCCGCGACTGCAGGGGACTACATCACACTTCTGATGGGTTCAGTACCTTACCAGCACCGCTGCCTGCCGGCTGACCATTGCGGTTGGCCTTGATGATCAGGTTTGGTGAAGTAATGCCTTCGCTTGGCAGTGGCGCAATATGACCGTCACCCTTGCCGTATTTCTCTTCCAGCACATCCATTCTGTCGAAGTCCAGCGCACGCAGCGGGCAGGACTCTACACAGGTCGGCTTCTTGCCGGCTGCCAGACGCTCGTAACAGCCGTCACACTTGGTCATTACCTTGCGCTCACGGTCGATTTGTGGCGCATCGTAAGGACAGGCACGGGCACAGCTTTCACAGCCGATACACAGGTCTTCAGCCACATGCACCAGACCATCTTCACGACGCTTGTGCATGGCACCGGTTGGACAGGCTTTCACACACACAGGCTCAGAGCAGTGGTTACAGCCAATGGACATGTAGTAGGCAAATACGTTGTTCTCGAACACCTTGGTCGCAGGGTTCATGGTGCAGCTGCCACCGCCGTATTCGTATACACGACGCCAGGTTACGCCTTTGAGGCTTGGCACGCCGCCGTTCATTGGATTCTGATTGCCACGGATCAGGTCCGCCTGACGATCCTTACAGGACACATGGCAGGCCTTACAGCCGGTGCACTTGGTGGTATCAACATAGAAACCGTATTGAGTTGGTTGAGTCATTTACAAGTGCTCCCTTAAGCTTTGCGGATCTGAACACGGATAGTCAGCTGTGGGTTACCTTTGGCAACCGGACTTGGCATGTAGCGGGTCAGGGTGTTAACCGCGCCGCCGATGTCAATTGGACGTCCCTGAGCGTCTTTGCCGCCCTTGGTGTCGGCCAGATACCAGGCGCCCTGCCCCAGAGCCACTACGTTAGGTGCCACACGTGGGGTGATCTTCACCGGTACCTGAATGGCACCGCGAGCGTTGTACACCACAACCTGATCACCTGCGCCCAAACCGTAAGCGTCAGCATCAATCTGGTTCATCCACAGGGCATCTTCCACCGCTTCACGCAGCCATGGCACGTTGTGATAGCTGGAGTGGGTACGGCCCTTGGTGTGATAAGTCGCCAGCTGCAGCGGATACTCCTGCGCAGTCTCGTTATCTTCATAGCCATCCCAGGTCACTGTGTACTGAGGGATCGCCGTGATGGTGTCCCCCTTCACTTTGTTCTGTTCCCAGTTGACAGCGCGCCATGCCAGCTCGGCTGAGTAGATCTCAATTTTGCCGGATGGTGTAGACAGTGGCTTGCCACCGTTAACGAAGCTGTCCAGCGCCACATAGTTCAGGTTCATGTCTTTGCGGAACACACCGACTTTCTGCGCTTCGGCATAGGTCGCCGGGAAATCCACACCGCTGTTCTTGGACATTACAATCGTCTTCTGATACAGCTCTTCCAGCCACTCGGCTTCAGTCTTGCCTTCGGTGAATGATGCGCCAACGCCCATCTTGTCAGCGATCATGGCGGCGGCTTCGTACATGGACTTACAGTCCCACATTGGCTCAACAGCGGCAGACATGGCTGTCAGGTAACCCAGCGCACCGGCGGCGTAGGAGTTGTCCACCAGATCGTTGGACTCCAGCCAGCTGGTATCAGGCAGGATGATGTCAGCAAACTTGGCACCCGGGGTCATCCAGCAGTCACAGGACACGATAAACAGGTCCGGTGCTTCACGCAGAATGCGGGCGGTGTTGTTGATCTCGGCGTGCTGGTTCAGCAGCGAGCTGTCAGACGCAGAGAAGATAAAGTGGATATTGGTACCCAGCTTCTCATCCAGATCTTTGGTGCCACGGATAGCATGGGTGCGGGCAGTAAAGTTGGCACCATTTTCAACCGCTTCGGTCCAGGTAAAGAAGGAGATGGATTCTTTCACCGGGTTGCTGAGCGCAGGAATACCGGCGCGGCCCATACCGCTCATGTATGGCAGCTCACCGTTGGACACACCGCGCTGACCCAGCTTGCCGGTCAGCACTGACAGCATGTACAGGGCACGCATGTTCTGCTCACCGTTGGCCTGACGGTTTACACCGGCGCCAATCACAATGTACGGACGCTGGGCATTCATCAGATCGTCAGCGATCGAGCGGATCGCCTGAGCAGAAATACCACACACCTGCTCGGCCCACTCAGGCGTGCGCGGCTCAGTGTAAATACCCTGACCCAGAATGTAATCACGGTAGTTGTCAGCAGGGTTCATATGCTTGGCATATTCCACCAGCTTGGCATCGCCACTGGCTGCAAATTTGGCTTTTTGCGCTTCGATAGACGCCGCATCAAAGCCCACAGTGTGCTTGTTGATGAAGTCCAGCGAGTGGGTGTCAACCCAGCCAGTGCTGATCATCTGGTATGCCACGGCTTCAGCAAAGGCCGCATCGGTACCCGGACGGATTGGCAGCCACTGACCTTCTTTACCCAGCATGGAATCGGTGTAGCGCGGATCGATCATCACGATCTTCAGATCCGGATTCTTTTCCAGCGCCTTGATGAAGTCATAGCCTTCACCGGAGCCGGACTGACGGATTTCGTTGGGGTTGTAAGCCACACCCAGGAAGAAATCACTGTCTTCGATGGTGTTGGTGGACGAGCCATCGGTACAGTAAGTGCCGAAGGTATGCTTGGCCGCTTCCATCATCTGTGCCCAGGAGTAGTTACCATAAGCATTCAGACAGCCGCCCACCAGGTTGAACAGACGGTTGAAGTTGGCATTGGAGGCAAAACCGTAATAAGCACCTGAGCCGTAAGAACGGAATACCGCCTTGTTGCCGTACTGGTTGATCACCCGCTGCAGGTTGTCGGCGATAGTCTGAGTCGCTTCATCCCAGCTGATTGGCACAAACTTGCCTTCGCCACGCTCACCCACACGCTTCATCGGTGTCTTCAGACGATCCGGCGCATAGGTACGCTGGCGCAGTGAACGACCACGGGCACAGGCACGGATCTGGTGCAGGCCGTAGTTATCTTCCACTTCATGGTCGGTCTCTACCCGGGTGATCACGCCATCACGGCTGAACACCTTGATGGGGCAGTTGGAGCCACAGTTCACCAGACAGGAAGACCAGTTAACCTTCTCTGCGCTGACAGGTGGCTGTGGTGGCACTACGTTGGCGTCCTTCGAGCTGGAGTTACAGCCGGACACGGTTGCCGCGCAGCCCAGTGCGGCACTCATTTTCAAGAAACTTCTGCGTTCCATTGTA
>NZ_JBOZWP010000025.1:0-84944 GCF_050865035.1 Shewanella sp. GXUN23E
CGTTCTGCCAAGCGAAGCTTGGCTACTCCCAGCCGAAGGCACAGTGGCGGCCGAATCCCATGATAACTCCCCACGTTAGCGGTAAGCCCCACAGGGGCTTTAGGCAACCCAGCCATGCGCCAGCTTGGCTATCTTTACCGGCAGGCAAGCCCTGCTAAGGGCTTACAAAAGATGCCTCAGTGGCATCACCACTCTATCCATCACTCCCTGTAACTTGGAAATCGCCACCCCATAATTGGTGATCGCCACACCGCGGCGTTCACACTCGCGGATACGGCGGATCATCTCGGTGCGATTGAGCATGCAGGCGCCGCAGTGGATAACCATGGCATACTTTTCCAAATCATCGGGGAAGTCGTGGCCTGATACCACATCAAAGGTCAGCTGTTTACCGGAAACCTGCTTAATCCAGTTTGGCAGTTTCACCCGGCCGATATCATCTTCCTGCACATTGTGGCTGCAGCCTTCGGCGATCAGAATGCGGTCACCGTCATTGAGCTTATCCAGCTGCTCTGCGCCGCGCACCAGAGGTCCAATGTCCCCTTTGAAGCGGGCGAACAGGGTGGAGAAGGTGGTCAGTGGAATCGAATCGGGCACAATTTGCGCCACTTGCTTGATGGCCTGGGCATCGGAGATCACCAGCGCCGGTGGGCTGGCGAATTTATCCAGCGCTGCGGCCAATTCAGTCTCCTTGACCACCATGGCCATGGCATTGCAATCGAGCGCCTCGCGCAGCACCTGCACCTGCGGCAGGATGAGGCGGCCTTTGGGGGCGGCGGCGTCAATTGGGGTGACGCAGATAATGGCATCGCCTGCCTGATACAGATCGCCGGCCAGCACAGGTTCGGCTTTGAGCTCGGCCGGGGCCAGTTCCACCATCAGTCGCTTGAGCTCTTTACCGCCCAGGCCGGTTTTGGAAGAAACGGTAAAAAATGCCAGTTCCCGTGCCCGGCAGAAGGCGACATCTTCAGCCTTGGGCGCGCAGATATCCGCCTTGTTGAACACCACCAGGGTTGGCAGGTTCATGCTTTGCATTTCATCCAGCAGCGCCATTTCGCAGGCACTCAGCCCCTGCTCGTCGATCACCAGCAGCGCCATGTCGGCGCGGTACAGCACTTTACGGGTGGCAGCGATGCGCAGTGCACCCAGCTCGCCTTCATCGTCGATACCAGCGGTATCGTAGAAAGTCACCGGGCCCAGCGGCAACAGTTCATAGGGCTTGGCGACTGCGTCGGTGGTGGTGCCCTTGGTATCGGACACGATGGAGATTTGCTGGCCGGTGAGCATATTGAGCAGCGAGGACTTACCTGCGTTGCGGCGGCCAACCAGCGCGATTTGATAACGCATGCCTCTGGCAACAGCAGCGCCGGGCATCGCTGCCGAAGCACCCGTTTCCTGAGGGTTAATTCCTTGACACATAAGGATTTCTCCTGGCATCACCTCGGGCCTGTGAGGGCACAAGACCTTGATGGAAAAGCTGTTGTGAAAGTGTGGCGAGTCGGTCCTGAATGCCCCCCGCGGCGGCATTCTTGCCGGGGTAGATGTTATAGCTGGCGTATACTTCCTGCGGCGTGAACGAGGGCATAACCACGTTGCAGCCGCGGCCCAGCGCTTCAATCCGGGCGCCGGGGCGCAGTGCATCCAGTGAGCTGGTGGCCGGAATGTTGGCATCGGGGTTCATCAACCGCAGCAGGGCACTGACTCTGTGACTGCGCTGCACATCGCCGTTGGGACGGTCGGCAAACGGCGTCTGGGCGTGGGCGACAAACGGCCCGCAGGCCAGCATATCCAGCTCCATGCTGGTGAGGGTCAGCAGATCCCGCGCCAGAATGTCATCTGTCATGCCCGGCAGATCGGTAATCACCCCTGAGCCGGTTTGATAACCAAGCTGCTGCAGATGTTTCAGACGGGCCATGCGCTCATCGAAATCGGCATCCGGCCGACAGGCGGCAAACAGGGTGCGATCGAAGGTTTCCATTTTCAGCAGATAGCGGTCGGCGCCGGCTTCGCGCCACAGCGTCAGCTCGTCCAGCTGGCGATCGCCCAGCGACAGGGTAATGGCCATATCGTGCCGGGATTTGATCTCGCGGATGATAGCGGCGATGGTATCGGCCCTGTAGGTAAAATCATCGCCGGACTGCAGCACCACTGTGCCCATGCCCATGGCGGCAATCAAATCCACCGCCTTGAGGATTTGCTCCGGTGTCAGGCGATAGCGTTCCACCTGGCGGTTGGCTGCGCGCAGGCCGCAATAATGGCAGTTGTTGCGGCAGTAGTTGGAAAACTCCACTATGCCGCGCAGGTAGACCTCACTGCTGAACTGCCCGGTGGCGATATTGGCCGCTTCGGTAAACAGCCAGTCATCATCCGAGCCGGCCAGCAATTCAAGCAGTTGCTCATGGGTAAATACATAGGCGCCTATCGGCATTGGCACTCTCCTGTAAGGGACGGCAGCATCCAGATGTCATGGGCAGCCTGACGGCACTCTTCCACATAGCGGCCGATGGCTCTTGGCCAGCCTTCGCCGGTGACCGGCACGCCCTGTGCAAACCATTGACCGAGAGTGCCGGGAGCCAGTCCCAGCGCGGTACTGTCCAGCTCCAGCCACGGACCGTGGGCGGCTGTTTCCTGGCTGTGAGCATATTGTCCGGCCAGCACGGTATCACCCAGCAGCAGTATGGGTTGCAGTGGCAGCGCCTGGCTGGAGACCAGATTGACTGCCGCCGGAGCCAGGCATTTGAGTTCACAGCACCAGTCGCGGGATTGCCTGAGCAGCAGATCCATGTCGGCAGCGGCCATGCCCGGACGCAGCACCCGGGCGAACTCATCACGCCACTGAGGCTTGGCTTCAAGCTTGATCAGCGTCAGCGATGTCAGCTCACCGCTGGCCAGACGGCGACGGATCAGTTTGTTCACCGGACCATGGGCAAAGTTGCTGTACAGCGCCGCATGCAGCACCAACTGCTGCGCACCTGTCATCAGCTCAAGCAGTCTGTCACCCGGCAGGCCGGGCCATACCCGTACACCGGGTTGTTGCTGTGCGACATTTTCCATTTTACAGATAGATATCCCTTTCACCGGCATCTGTCTTGTCCAGACAGGTTTTAACGTTGCGCGCGCGGGCCGGACTCATTTTGGCCAGCTCCCGTTCAATCAGCTCGTTACCCGCAGCCCGGGTCTTTTCACAGGCGTAATCGTTCAGATACTCCTTAAAGGTGATAAGCGCGTTGGGCTGGCAGAACTTGCCGATAAACTGTTGTTTGGCCAGACCCATGAAGTGGTCACCGGTGCGGCCTTTGCGATAGCAGCCGGTACAGAAAGAGGGCACTGAGTCGGACTGGGTCACCAGTTCATAGATGATCTCTTCCATGCCACGGTGATCGCCCAGGCTGAACTGCTCGGCATCGTGCTGATCATTCTGGCTATCCTGATAACCGCCCGGTGCGGTGCGGCTGCCGGCGCTGATCTGGGATACGCCGAGCTCCAGCAGCTGTTTGCGCAGTTCGGCACTTTCGCGGGTACTCATGATAAGACCGGTGTAAGGCACCGCCAGACGGGTGATGGCGACGATGCGCTTGAAGCACTCATCGTCCACTTCAAACGGCGGCTTCTCACTGAGCTGCGAACCGTGCGCCGGTTCAATGCGCGGGAAGGAGATGGTGTGCGGGCCTACGCCACAGTCTTTCTCCAGCTGCTGCACATGGGTCAGCATCGCCAGCAGTTCAAATCTGTGGTCATACAGGCCAAACAGGGCACCGATACCCACGTCATCAATGCCGGCTTCCATGGCGCGGTGCATGGCGTACAGGCGGTACAGGTAGTCTTTCTTTTTGCCTTTCAGGTGTACCTGCTCATAGGTGTCCTGATGATAGGTTTCCTGGAAGCACTGATAGGTGCCGATGGCGGCAGTTTTCAGCACTTTGAAGTCTTCGGTGCTCATTGGCGCACAGTTGACGTTGATACGACGAATTTCACCACTCTTGCCGTGTTTGACGCTGTACATGGTCTGAATGCTGTCGACAATCGCCTGCACGTTGTTGCGCGGATGCTCGCCGTACACCGCCAGGATGCGCTTGTGACCCATCTCTTCGAGGATCTCCACTTCTTTGCGGATTTCGTCCTGCTTGAGGGTCTTGCGCTTGAGCTCGTGGTTGTCGGCATTGAAGCCGCAGTAAGAGCAGCTGTTGGCGCAGTGGTTGGACACATATAGAGGGGCGAACAGCACGATGCGGTTGCCGTAGATGATGTTCTTGATTTCCCGGGCGACGGTGAACATCTCATCAATCAGGGTGTTATCCTGGGTCTGCAGCAGTATGGCGGTATCCTGAATACTCAGTCCTTCACACTGGCGGGCCTTTTCCAGGACTGCACGCACTTGCTCGGCAGTCGGCTCGGCGGCGCAATTAATGGCTTCCCAAATGGCCTTATCGTCGATAAAGCTGACAGTGGGATCATAATCGCGGATGCAAATCTCGTGGTGGTGTGAGGTCATAACTGGAAAACTCTTCACTGATAAGAAAGGTGCGAAGACGCCCGCTGACAGGCTTCTTCGCACCTTCCCTGGTACACAGCAGGCCGGAAACCGGCCTGCTGACATGGATATTACTTCTCGGTCAGTGGCTCGCCGTTGGCAGCCACAGGCACGATTTCCTTTTCTACCCACAGTGGGGTGTACTCAGCGGCATCATGGTAAGGCACGTTGCCGTGGATCATCATGGCCTTGAAATCGTCGAAGCGATATACCGCCAGGAACAGGTGAACCGGCAGGAATGCAGTCAGCACCAGACCGGCGATCAGGTGTGCCTGACCCAGGAAGTAAACGGCGTCACGTGGCGCTGCATGTGGGATCAGCCACAGTACCAGACCAGACAGGATCAGGATGGTACCGCCGATCAGTACACAGGCACCGAACAGCTTCTGGCCGGAGTTGTACTTGTTCATTGGAGGAACAGGCACTTTCTTGCCCAGCAGGAACTTCTGTGGGTAACCACCCAGCACCATGAACCACTTCACATCGCGGTCAGAGAAGCTGAATACGCGGGCCACAAACAGTACCACGCGGTCAAACGCCATCAGGGTAAAGGCAACGGCGTCCAGCGCCATCACCACACCGGCGATGATGTGGATGTCATAGGTCAGCTGCATGCCTTCCTGAGACAGAGGTTTGAAGAACAGCAGCAGGCCGGTAGCCGCCAGTGGCAGGAAGCTCAGCAGCAGAATGTAGTGGAAAATACGTACATTCAGCGGGTGCTTCAGAATGGGTCTCATATCATGTCCGTGAGTCATCTTATTCTCTCCCATTAAGACAGCTTGGTACGATCAACAAAGTGGGTGTGCAGCAGGTCGTGGGACAGATGACCCAGAGGCTCGCCGCCAAACTCTTTGTAGTACTTTTCAACCGCTGGGTTGGCATGGCTCACGCGCAACTTGGCGATGGCGTCATCCTTGTACAGACCCTTGGTACGGGCTTTGATGTACTCGTTACGACGTTCAATTTTGCTGGCAAACCAGCCTACAGGCAGTGCCAGCACTGCCAAAAAGGCCGCGCCCACAGCCATAAACTTACGACGGGACAGGAAGAAGCTG
This sequence comes from Shewanella sp. GXUN23E, assembly GCF_050865035.1. Taxonomy (NCBI): domain Bacteria; kingdom Pseudomonadati; phylum Pseudomonadota; class Gammaproteobacteria; order Alteromonadales; family Shewanellaceae; genus Shewanella; species Shewanella sp. GXUN23E. Next base: position 5,587 of record NZ_JBOZWP010000025.1, read on the forward strand.
TCTTCGGCGAACAAATAGTTTTTCTTGCTCATGGGTATTCCTTATCAGAGATTGCCAAGCCAGGATGAACCTGTGCCTTCGATAGGCTGACCGCCACCGTTGACACAGCCACCGGCGCAGTTCATCACTTCGATGAAGTGGTACTTGGAGGTACCGGCCATGACGTCACGCAGTACAGGCTCAATGTTGTTGCCCATGTCATGCACGACGGCCACGTTAACGGTGACGTTTTGGCTCAAAGAGGTATCAAACAGGGTGACAGAGGCTTCTTTCACGCCTTCCAGACCGCGAACCGGTTCAAATTCCAGTTTGGCCATTTCAGTGCCGGTCAGTACTTTGTAAGCGGTACGCAGCGCCGCTTCCATTACCCCACCGGTCACACCGAAGATGGTGCCTGCACCTGTGTACTCGGAGAACAGGCTGTCGCCCTGATATTCAGGGGTGTTGGCCAGATCGATATCCAGCAGCCGGAACAGCTGAGCCAGTTCACGGGTGGTCAGTACTGCGTCGATATCCTGATATTCTGCAGCGCTTGAACCCTGCTCTTTGTGGTATTTCCAGGCAGAGTTGAACTCTGGACGGGAAGCTTCCACTTTCTTGGCAGTACATGGCATCACAGACACAGTGAAGATCTTCTCTGGCTGCATGTCATAGACCTTGGCGCCATAGGTCTTGGCTACTGCACCGGCCATCTGCTGAGGAGACTTGGCGGTAGACAGGTTAGGCAGCAGGCTTGGATAGTTGGTTTCCAGATAACGCACCCAACCCGGGCAGCAGGAAGTGAACTGTGGCAGTGCGCCGGCATTGGGTTCGCCCTTCACGTTGGCATGCAGACGGTGAATGAACTCACTGCCTTCTTCCATGATGGTCAGGTCGGCGGCGAAGTTACAGTCAAAAATTCTGAAGCCGGCCTTGTTCATGGCACCGTACATTTTGCCCGTTACCAGAGAGCCGGTACCCAGACCAAATTCTTCACCAATGGCTACACGTACAGACGGTGCAGGAATAGCAACAACAGTGGTGTTTTTGTCAGCCAGTTTCTTGATAACTGTTTCCAGCGCGCTGTGAGTTTCCTCAATGGCACTGAATGGACAGTTCACCAGACACTGGGCACAACCCAGACACTTGTCCTGATTGATAGAGTGGGCAGCACCGCTGGCGCCTTCAATGGCGTTGGTTGGGCAGAACTTCTTACAGGCATCACAACCTTTACACTTGGATGCATTGATTTGGATCAGCCCCTGGATTTCACCGGGTTGATAGGTGGTAGCAGTCATAGTCTTTTGCGTTCCTCATCCGCAACCCCAATTTTAAAAAAATTGCAGGATTGCTTGGTGTTTATGACAACAGCTAGTTTATTGATTGTCTTTATAAAGCGGGCTGAATATAGGGGAAGCGAAAATTAACAAAATTGAGGTAAGTCAATATTTACGACTGATCATCTGAGTTTTAGGATTAATTCACAATTTTTTGTGACTTGCATCGATTCTAAATTTCGGTAAAGCAAGGCAGGTAAAAAAATGATATATCTAAATTGTTGATAATTAAGACTATATTTTTTATTTATCGGAGGCCTTCAGTAAACTGTGACCTGTCGCATAAATTATCGTGGGATTGACTGGTTCAGCCTTTTTCCAGAGTGAAAACGGGACAATCTGTCTGGTCAAAATGTCGCAATATAAGCAATAAAATTAATACCTGTTTAATGATTGAAAAAGTGAATTGCAAAAGATGGAATTATCAGGGGTGACTTCTCAATATGGAAATAGCAGAAAGGGAACAGGGTTAATCAATCAGCCAAGTCACCATTAAATTAATTAACGAATGTATTAATTAGTACTGTTAGATATTGAGCTGACCAATACCAATTTCATTTAATCGTTGTTCTGTTTCAGCGGCAGTTCAATGCGCTTGAGACAAGGTCATTAACCGCTCCTGGGCAACGGCTCCTGCGCTACCTCCTGCATCCATACAGTCGTGCGTTAAAGACATTCGCCACATTCTTGTGGCCTGCGAGGTGGCGAAGTCATGGTGGTGCTAGGTCAAGACGGCAGAGCTCAGTATCAAGTGCATTGAACCCCGCTCTGAATTGATCAGGCTATTAATGAAGGTGGTATTAATGAAGTTGTATAAGATAGTAGCGTCAGGCCTGCTGCGGCAGGCGCTGACGTATACCAAGAGATCAGTTACTCAGGGCTGGCGCTTGGCTCGATGCTTTGCAGAGCATCATCCAGTGCCGGGTGGAATTTCAGGATCCCTTCAATTGGCTGGATGTTGGCTTTGGCCAGCGTCTTGAGTGGCTGGAATTGCAGCTCACAAATATGCAGCGCGGTTCCGCTGTGACGGCAACGGCTGATGAGTTTGCTCAGTGCTGCCAGTCCTCCGGCGTCCAGCAGGTGTACCGCATCCATTTGCAGGATCAGTGTATTTGAGTCGTGAGTCAGTTCACTGATCTCACCGAACACGTTTTCTGCAGCCGCAAAAAACAGTGGACCTTCAATACGCAGGACTTTGACATCATCGGCCACAGGGCGGGAGACGTATCTGGGGGTTTGGCTGATATCCCGCACCCGGGTCATTTCCGCCACTTCCTTCATAAACAGCAGCGCGGCCAATACCATACCGACACTGATGGCGATGACCATGTCGAATACCACGGTCAGACTGAAACACACCAGGAACACCAGAATGTCGCTGCGTGGCGCGGTCTTGAGCAGGTGGACGGCTTTCGGCGCTTCACTCATGTTCCAGGCCACCACCAACAGCAGTGCAGCCATGGCTGACATAGGCACATAAGCCAGAATGTTGGTCAGCACAACCAGTGCCAGCAGCACCACCGCGGCATGTACCATGGCAGAGATTGGGCTGGTGGCTCCGGCTTTGACGTTGGCCGCTGAACGGGCGATAGCAGCCGTGGCCGGAATACCGCCAAAGAAAGGGGCGATGATGTTACCGATACCCTGGCCCAGCAGTTCGCTGTTGGCGCTGTGACGGGTGTTGGTCATACCATCGAGCACCACGGCGCACAACAGCGATTCAATGGCACCCAGCATGGCGATGGCGAAGGCTGATGGCAGCAACGCCTGGATCATGGACCAGCTGATCCCCAGTGGCTGACCGTCCGCACCGGCCTGCATCCAGGGCAGGGCAAATTCCGGCAGTACCGGTGGAATACCAAAGCCAGTGGTGCCGTCATCCAGGGTGTAGCTGAAACGGCTGCCGATGGTGTCAATCTGCAACCCGTGATGATTGAGGTACAGGCCAAGCAGACTGCCGATAATCACTGCCGGCAGATGAGCCGGTACCGGCAGTTTGAGCCTGGGCCACAGCAACATGACGGCCAGCGTCACCCCGGCGACCAGTATACTGGGCCAGTGTGCCGAGGGGGCCGATTGCACCAGTGTTGCCACCTTATCCCAGTAATGTTCAGGCATGTCGGCGATCTGCAGACCAAAGAAGTCCTTCAGCTGCAGGGTGGCAATCACCACCCCAATCCCCGCAGTGAAGCCCAGGGTAATGGACTCGGGAATATACTGGATGAGGCGACCAAGACGCAGCAGCGCCATCAGCACCAGAATGATGCCAGACATGACGGTGGCAACCAGCAGTCCCGCCAGACCAAACTGCTGTGCAATAGGGAACAGCAGCACCACAAAGGCTGCGGTTGGACCTGAAATGCTGAAACGGGAGCCGCCCAGCAGGGCGATGATAAAGCCGCCGATGACGGCTGTGTACAGACCATATTGAGGCGGCACACCGCTGGCAATTGCCAACGCCATAGCCAGCGGAATGGCAATAATCCCTACAGTGATACCGGCGAGCAGGTCTTTGAAAAAACGCTGCTTGGTATATTGCTCCGACAAGCAGGATTTGATCAGCGCATATCCCGGCTTGAGCGATGTTAGATGAGCTCTGTGTGGCACGTTATGAGTTTCCGAAGGATGAATGTTTTGTGAAGAGGCGGCTATTTTAGTGACTGCATCCATTCTATGTTGTGAATTTGATCACGCAAGCAATTGAGTGTGCTTTCAATATAGGTGGAATTGTGGCTGCGCGCCCACAGCGAAAAGACACAGAATTTACCACCCTGTTGTTTCTCCCTTATTCGCTTTCCGATTTTCCCGCTTATTTGTCAGTTGCTTACTCAACGGCATATCGAAATAACCCTTTCCGGCCCGAGCATCGTTAACAGTCTTCAGGCAAATGAAGGAGATGACACTATGAGCGACTCAGGCAGATTAATCACCGGCAACACCGGGCGGATATGCGCAGCACCGGGCCCGGGTTTAACGCGGGCGGTGAAGGTAACAGCAATGTCCGGCACCGCGATGGTGTTACTGTTAACGATTTTGTGGGGCATGACGGGATGCAGTAAATCACCGGCACCAGCGACTGAAAACCGCGACTCCTCTGATGTTCAGAGGGCGGTAAAAAGTACTCCGCCGACAGCGGAAAATACCCCTCAAGTCGCGCAGATACAGGCAGCGTCCGGCGTGATGACAGCATCGCGGCAAGCGATTCAAATTCGCGAGGCGAAGATGGTTGCTGATACCGGGGCGTTGCCGCAGGTGCAATTCAGCAGGCGCGCAGAGCTGTCAGCGGGGGACAGGTTGCAGCGCCAGACTGTCAATGACGTGATTGCCACCGCAACCCGGCCGGTCTCGACCTTGGCGATTGACGTGGACACCGCCGGTTATTCGCTGCTGCGCCGCTTTTTGCAACATGGGCAAAGGTTGCCCGGTGGCACGGTCAGGGTTGAAGAGCTGGTGAACTATTTTGACTATGAGCTGAGTGGGCGTGCCAGCAGTGATGGGCGCTTCAGCCTCAGCTCTGAGCTGGCTCCCTCGCCCTACAATCAGGGCAAAATGTTGTTAAAGCTGCAGCTTGCTGCCCTGCAACAGAAGGACGAGCCTTTGCCTCCCGCCAATCTGGTGTTTCTGGTGGATGTGTCTGGCTCTATGGCATCGGCCGACAAATTGCCGCTGCTCAAGCAATCCTTGCGAATGTTGGCGGCAAGCCTGCGCCCGCAGGATAGAGTGTCACTGGTCACTTATGCCGGTGCCAGCAGTGTGCTTCTCAGTGGCGAGCCGGGAAACTCCCTCCGTCTGGATGCGGCGGTGGCCGGATTGGGGGCGGGTGGGGGGACCCAAGGCAGCGCCGGCATTATTGATGCTTATCAACTGGCAAAAACCCACTTTATCAGCAATGGCATCAACCGGGTGATACTGGCGACCGACGGGGATTTCAATCTGGGGGTGACAGATCATGATGCGCTGATCGCGCTGATTTCCCGGGCCCGTCAGCAGGGCGTGTTTCTGAGCGTGCTGGGATTTGGTCAGGGGGATCTCAATGACCATCTGCTGGAGCAGCTGGCCGACAAAGGGAACGGACACTATGCCTATATCGACAGCTTTACCGAGGGGCGCAAAGTGCTTGGTCAGCAACTGACGCAAACGCTGGCGGTGGCGGGAAAAGAGCTGAAACTGCAGGTGGAGTTTAATCCTGCGGTGGTGACAGAGTATCGGCTGATTGGGTATGAAAACCGCCAGCTGGCTGAGTCGGATTTTAATAATGATCGGGTGGATGGTGGTGAGGTGGGCGTCGGCCATCGGGTGACAGCCCTGTATGAGCTGGTGCTGGAAGGAGGCAAGCGGCTGCTGGATCCTGGCAGATATGCACCGGCTGTCGAAATCAACCGGCAAAACCGGCCGGATGAGCTGGCGTTGGTCAAACTCAGATACCAGGAGGTACAGGCGCATACCAGCCGTTTGCTGACTCATATCGTGCCGCTGGATTCAGCGCTTGGCGCATTGTCCCTTGCCAGTGATGACATGCGATTTGCCGCGGCAGTAGCCGGAGTCGGTCAGTTGCTCAATGATGGCCGGTTTATCCAGGACGCCGGTTATGATCAGATGATTGCGCTGGCAAATTCGGCGCTTGGGCAGGATACTTGGGGATACAGGCGTGAGTTTGTTGAACTGGCCCGGGCTGCGGCGGGTCTGGATGAGCTGGAGCGCCGGGAATTGTCGTCAGACTGACAGCAACACAACGAATTTGCAGGGGAAATCAATTGACCTTAGCACTGGCAGATATTGCCCCCGAGGGCAATGGGGATGAACAACATATGCTGGATTATGCCGCCGGTGATGCGATGGCATTCGAGTATCTGTATCGCAAACACCGGGGGGCGTTGTACCGTTACTTTGTTAGGCAGATAGGTGACAGGCAACTGGCGGAGGATCTGTTCCAGGAAACCTGGAGCCGGGTCATCAAGGCTGCACCTGCCTATGAAGCGACGGCAAAGTTCACGACCTGGCTGTATCGTATCGCTCACAATTTGCTGGTTGATCATGTGCGCGCAGTTAAGCCGGTAGATAGGTTCAGTGATATGCAATCGGCTGACGCGGAACCTGAATTTGAAGATCTGAGCGCAGATCCCGGTGTGTCACTGGAAGAGCAGCAGAAATCCCGGCTGCTGCGGGAGTGTGTGGCGCTGCTGCCGCAGGTGCAAAAGGAGGCTTTCCTGCTGAATTGCGAAACCGGATTTCCGGCAAGAGTGGTGGCGGATATCGTAGGAATTAGCCATGAAGCGGGCAAAAGCCGCATCCGTTACGCCTATCAGAGTTTAAAAGATTGTGTCGCGGGCAAGTGGGAGGCATACAGTGGCAGAGCATGAGTTAACTGATACCCAGACACAGGAAATCCGTCGGTTGTATTTGCACCGGGCTAAAGAGTTGCCGCCGCCGGCCCTGGATGCCGAGATCCTGGCGCTGTCGCGGCAGCATATGAGTCAGCAGGTGCCGGTTCAGAAACCGTCCAAACATGGACTGTCACCCTGGGTATGGTCCAGCGCGGCATCGGTACTGATTATTACCGGGCTGAGTCTTTATTGGCCTGAACTCAAGGGCCCATCATCACCGGTACCCGGGATGAGCGCTCCTGAGCCGGTGATGATGCGCAGTGTTGGTTCAGAGCAGGCGATTGAAGTCAGTTTATCCCCGCCACCAGGTATGGCGACCATCGAGGTGGCCGCTCCGGCAAAGCAGGCCGATTCAATGGCGGCGAAGCGCATGCAACCAATGGCTGCGGATGAAGTGGGGCTGACAGAGCGGGCAGATACACTCAGGCGAATAGAAGCCTATCTGGCTCAGGGGGAGCGGGATAAGGCATTGGCGCTGTACCAATCGACTGCTGATAAGTTTATGGCTCTTGCCGACGACAATCCGGAGAAAAGCAGGTTTCTGCAGTTGGGCCGCCACCTTGGTGTTGCTGGCACCCAATAATAAAAAATCCCGGATTGACCGGGATTTTTTATGAGTGGATGACGCTGATTACTCGGCGCTTTCCAGTCCACCCAGCGCGTTGATGGTCGACTCCAGCAGAGCGACCAGCTCGCTGCTCATCATGGCGAAATCTGCATCCAGTCTGGCCATCGGATCTTCGTTGCCCAGCTCGTCATTGCCGGCACGGAACTCTTCTGAGAATTTCAGACGCTTGAGGCTGACATCAGAACCCAGCAGGAAGGCCACGGACTGACCGAAATGCAGTGCCAGTTTATGAACCTGCTTGCCGGTTTCCAGGTGCGCCAGCACTTCATTTTCACTTAAATCCTGTTGCTTGAAGCGCACGATACCGCCTTCATCGGCGATCGCTTTGAGCTCGGCTTCATCCTGAATGGTAAAAGGTTCAGGCGCGTTGCCGGCCTTGAGCCAGTCAGTCATTTGCTGCTCCAGTGGGGTGGCGAATGACACAGGGATAACCGGCAGACTGCCCAGCGCTTTACGCAGCAGAGCCAGCAGCTCTTCTGCCTTGGTGGCGCTGGAACTGTCGACCAGTACCAGTTGCTGCTCAGGCAGGATCAGCGCCTGAATGTGCGAGCGGCGGGAGAACGCCCGTGGCAGCAGCGTGGTGGTGATTTCGTCTTTTAATGCATCTTTTTCTTTCTTGGTCAGCTTGCGGTTTTCTTCGCTCTCAAGCTGGCTGACCTTCTCTTCCAGTGCTTCTTTCACCACGACAGACGGGAGAATCTTCTCTTCCTTGGTCGCCGCAATCAAATGCCGGTTGTTGGCGGTGTGAACCAGAGTATCTCCCTGTTTCCCCATGGCATTGGAAAAGCCAAATTTGCTGACATCCTGGCTGCTGCAAGGCGTAAAACGAAAGTCGGTCAGTGCTTTTTCCAGGCTTTCGGTGTCAACGGAGAAAGGCTTATTGAAACGATAGAGAGTGAGATTTTTAAACCACATCGGGCGGACCCCAGTTCAAATTGAAAAGGAGGGCAGTGTATGTCATCGCCGCGGCCGGGTAAAGCAAGCCGGAGGGATAAAATCAGGGGTTTATTGATAACATTTTGGTAACTGAGTTTCGGGTTTGAGAGAGTGTTTTTTGTTCGGTGCAGCATTCATAAATTAGTGCTTAATGACAATTTGATGACAGCTTTATTCAGTTCAGACTGTTGTTTGTAGCGTTTTGTTTGAAAAATCCCGGCAACTTGCAAATTTTTCAAAAGCGCACATTTATTTAGTGAAATGAAATAAAACTGCAACATTTAGGGTGGAAACTTGCCTCGCTGAAAAAATGATACGGGTTAACAAAAGACCCATTACTTAAAGGATGAAATGATGAACACCTTGACTAAATCTCTGCTCGCTTCTGCCATTGCCGTGACTCTGGTTTCCGGTGTACAGGCTGAGGATGCCGTGACTGTGTATGGCAAATTGAATATCACAGCGCAATCCAATGACGTTCAGGGCGACTCCAAAACTGAAATCCAAAGCAATGCATCCCGTCTGGGCGTGAAGGGTGCGTTTGATTTGGGCAACAACCTGGAAGCGTTTTATACCATTGAGTATGAAGTGGATACCGGGGCTGACACCAAAAATAACTTCGAAGCCCGTGATCAATACGTGGGTCTGAAAGGCAGCTTCGGTGCCGTGTCACTGGGTCGTAGTGACACTCTGTTAAAAAAGTCTCAGGGTAAAGTAGACCTGTTCAACGACCTGAGTGGTGACCTGAAGAACCTGTTCAAAGGTGAAAACAGAATGTCCCAAACAGCAACTTACATGACTCCCGAATTCAGCAACTTTAGATTTGGTGTGACCTATGTGGCTGAAGCGGATGCTGATCAGGATTACACCTATGTAAATGGCGCAGGTGAAACCATTCTGAAAGAAACCGATGGTTTCAGCGTTGCCGGTATGTATGGTGACGCCAGCCTGAAGAGCACACCAGTGTATTTCGCCGTTGCCTATGACTCTGAAGTCAAAGGCTATGATATTCTGCGTGCCACTGCTCAGGGTAAAATCGCCGGTCTGAAGATTGGTGGTATGTATCAGCAGCAGGAAAAGAGTGAAAACGGTGATTCCAAGTCCGGTTACCTGTTCAGTCTGGCTTATGAGATTGATGCTGTGACCCTGAATGGTCAGTATCAGGACATGGAAGATCTGGGCAGCTCATGGTCTGTGGGCGCTGACTACAAGCTGGCCAAGCCAACCAAGCTGCTGGCTTTCTACACTCAGCGCGAGTATGACGCCAAACCAAAAGATGACAACTATATCGGCATCGGTATTTCTCACTCTTTCTGATGTGAGTATTACAGTAGCTGACTCAAGGCGCCTGCGGGCGCCTTTTGCTTTAGGCGTGCCGGGAAATCTGATAACTCATTGAAAAAGAACCAGGTAACTCGCAATCGTGGCAGTATCTGCCGTTTCAGTCTGCCCAGATGTTGGCATAAAGTTGTAGGGCGGAAAGCGTTATTCTATTAATATTCCACGTGATTCCTTTGATACCGCCGATGTATCATAATTTTGTAATAAAACTGACCAATAATGGCGTCATACAAAATTTGGTTCACTGACAGATAAGCTGATTATGACTGCTAGGATACTGATTGTTGAAGATGAGTTGGCCATTCGCGAGATGCTGACTTTTGTGCTGGAGCAGCATGGTTTCAGTACCTGTGCTGCCGAAGACTTTGATTCCGCCATTGCCCTGATGACCGAACCTTATCCGGATCTGGTTCTGCTGGACTGGATGTTCCCCGGTGGCAGCGGTATTCAGCTGGCGAAGAAACTGAAGCAGGATGAGTATTCCAGACAGATCCCCATCATCATGTTGACTGCCCGGGGTGAAGAGGAAGATAAGGTCAAAGGACTGGAAGTGGGCGCGGATGATTATATTACCAAGCCGTTTTCACCCAAGGAGCTGGTGGCCCGTATTAAGGCGGTGCTGCGCCGCGCCGCGCCGACCCGTCTGGAAGAGACCATAGATGTGCAGGGGTTGACTCTGGATCCGGTCAGCCACCGGGTCACTGTGGGGGAAACCGTACTGGATATGGGACCCACCGAATTTCGGTTGTTGCACTTCTTCATGACCCATCCCGAGCGGGTATACAGCCGTGAACAACTGCTGGACAATGTGTGGGGCACCAATGTGTATGTGGAAGACCGCACTGTGGATGTGCATATTCGGCGCCTGCGCAAAGCAGTTGAAACCTCGGGCCATGACAAGTTGATCCAGACAGTACGCGGCGCGGGTTATCGTTTTTCAACGCGGATTTAGTCTGGCGATAGCAGGGGCTGGCAGTCCCGGAGTGACTTTATACATGTTTAATGCTTATTCCGGTTACAGGCTGTTTACCCGTTTGGCGTTGTACGCCGTGCTGGCATTGGTCACCGGACTGTTGCTGGATGAAGTGGTACTGGTGTTGCTGGTGGCGGCGATATTGCTGCTGGCCTGGCACTATCGTCAGCTGCAGCGGCTTACCCACTGGCTGTGGCATGATCGCCGGCTGACACCTCCCCATGGCAGTGGCAGTTGGGAAGGTGTATTTAACGGCATTTATCGATTGCAGGGTAAAAACCGCCGTAAAGTCAATCAGCTAATTGGTTTGCTTGGACGTTTTCGACAAGGTGCCGAGGCGTTGCCGGATGCCGCTGTGGTACTGGATTCCGAACACAATATTGTTTGGTGCAACAAGCTGGCGCAATTGATGCTGGGTCTGGTCTGGCCCCAGGACTCCGGCCAGCGGCTGGATAATCTTATCCGCCATCCTGATTTTATCGCTTACCTGCATAAAGGTGAGTTCAGAGCGCCACTGGAACTGGCATCGCCGGTCACTGAGCGCCGTACCCTTGAGGTTCGCCTGATGTCCTACGGCGACCGTCAGCTGCTGCTGATCGCCCGGGATATTACCCGTATCCGCCAGCTTGAAGGCATGCGCCGTGACTTTGTGGCCAACGTATCCCATGAACTGAAAACCCCCCTGACGGTATTACAGGGCTATCTGGAAATGATGGAAGCCATGGCAGAGCCTGACTCGATGCAGAGCCGGCCGCTGGAGATGATGCAGCAGCAGACCCGGCGTATGCAGTCCATGGTGGAGCAGTTGCTGGTACTGTCACGGATTGAGGATGCGGTGGACATAGATCTCGAGCAGACAGTCAACATGCAACAGATGATGGATATTCTCAAAGACGAGGCGCAGGCATTGTCTCAGGGGCAGTATCAACTGGAATTTTACTGTCAGCCGGGGCTCAATACCCATGGCTGTGAATTGCAGCTGCGTAGCGCCTGCTCCAATCTGATTGCCAATGCTATCCTTTACACCGAGCCCGGTGGCAATATCAGTGTTCGCTGGGAGATGGTGGCCGGCGGTGCCCGTTTCAGCGTCAGGGACTCGGGGATTGGCATTGCACCACAGCATATCAGCAGGCTGACCGAACGCTTCTACCGGGTCGACAGTGCCCGCTCCAGGCAAACCGGCGGCAGTGGGTTGGGGCTGGCAATCGTCAAACATGCCCTTGGCCACCATCACAGCGAGCTGCAGGTGAGCAGTGAGCCCAATCGAGGCAGTACGTTCAGCTTTGTGATCCCATCACATCTTTTGCCCAGAGCGCGTCAGACCGTATAACGCCTTATCCATCAATCTGAACATTGGCATTCGCTGCAATCTTTCTGTCATAAAAGAGTCATTGCGGCGTCACACAGTAAATAAATACTGACCACAGTCAATTACAACAAGTTCGTCAACTTTCGGAGATGAAAATGAAACTTAAGCAACTCGTCGGCGCAATCACACTGACAGCTGCAGGACTGTTCGCGGCTTCCGCATCTGCGGCACTGGATCCACAGTTACCCAACTATGAAAAGAGCAGTGGCGTATCAGGAAACCTGTCGTCAGTCGGTTCAGACACGCTGGCGAATATGATGACTCTGTGGGCAGAAGAGTTTAAGCACATTTATCCCAATGTGAATATTCAAATCCAGGCTGCCGGTTCTTCTACTGCGCCACCGGCACTGACTGAGGGCACTTCTCAGTTTGGCCCGATGAGCCGTAAAATGAAGCCCAACGAGATTGAGGCGTTTGAGAAGCACTATGGCTATCAGCCAACCATGATCCGTGTGGCTATTGATGCGCTGGCGGTGTTTGTCCATAAAGACAACCCAATCAAAGGACTGAGCCTGGAGCAGGTGGACGGTATTTTCTCTTCGACCCACAAGTGTGGTGACAAGAATATTGATCGCTGGGGTCAGCTGGGATTGACCGGACCTTGGGAAAACCGTGACATTCAGCTGTACGGTCGTAACTCAGTATCCGGTACCTATGGTTACTTCAAAGAAAAAGCCCTGTGTAAGGGTGACTTCAAGAGCAACGTAAATGAGCAGCCTGGCAGTGCTTCTGTGGTGCAGTCAGTCTCTCAGTCACTCAATGCCATTGGTTACTCAGGGATCGGTTACAAGACCGCTGGCGTGAAGGCTGTTGCGCTGTCCAAGAAGGGTGACGACTATATTGCCGCAACACCGGAAAATGCGGCCAATGGCAGCTACCCTCTGTCGCGTTACCTGTATGTATACATCAACAAGCACCCCAACAAGCCGCTGGCACCGATGGAGCGTGAATTTATCCGCTTCATTCTGTCCAAGCAGGGGCAGGAAATTGTTGAAAAAGACGGTTATGTACCTGTGCCAATGACAGTGGTGAGCAAGGATCTGGAAAAGGCCGGCATCAGCCTGTAACGCCAGATCTCTTAAAGAAACCTCCTGCGGGAGGTTTTTTTGTGTCTGTTGGTCTTTGGCAAACAGTCATAAAAAAAGCGACCCCTTGGGGTCGCCACACTTCAAATCGGAAGTCGAAAGATGGGATTAGCCATCTGAAATTAGGGAGGATGATGAACGATAAAACACTAAGCTAAATGTTCGGTTCATATATTCAGACTGTGATGCGGCGCAAAAGTTCGCTGGCTTTGAAAAAATATCAAAAATATTTATCACCCCCCGGTGGTGACTGGTTATCAAGTACGCCAATGTTATCGGAAACTCCTTTTTCCGACAGACAGTGCCATCAGCTGGTGTTACACCAACTTCGTTAATAGTGTGATCAATTCAGAGCGTGTCAGGGATGCTGATTTAATGTTCTTGATACTTTGGTGAGCCGTCTTGATATAGCACCTTACTGACTTCGCCGGCTCGCAAGCCACAGGGATGTGGCGAATGTCATTAACGCACGACGACTGTATGGATGCAGGAGGTAGCGCAGCGCAGGAGCTGTTGCCGAGGGGGTAATGGTGTTGTCTCAAGCGCATTGAACTCCCGCTGAAACAGAACAACGATTAAATAAAATTGGTATTAATGCCACTGCGGCCAACATTCAGGGATAAAAAAAGCAGCCTCAATTTGGGGCTGCCGGGAGATCAATTCTGATCAAGGGGACTGCGCTAGAAGTCCCAGGGAGAATGATGAACGCGAGAACTAAAATTCCTGTGTTCACTTTGTTAGAGATGCCGCTGGACTGAAAGTTCCGGAAACGATCGAAAAAAATTTAGAATATTTTTTATTTCTTATTTATCAGTGTATTGGCATGCCTGTAAAAAGGATCCTTTCCCTGGCCGCGATCCCGTGGATAGGTTGTGACGGATCCTGCCAGCCCGCCATCATGGCCAATGCTGCTGCGGTAGGGCGGAATATACGTGAAATTCGCTGTTTCAGGCTGTTTTTTACGGCAAAGCTGTTATCATCCCGCTACTGCATTTTTCGTTGTTTAAAGCTATCCATGACTGATTCCGCCTCTTCTTTTATCTACAAAGTGACCCAGGATCCCGCGCATTTAAAGGCCGCAGCCAATCTGGTCGATACCCGGGATGACAATGCCCATCCGTTAAACCATGAATCTTTTTTCCGCTCCCGCTTTGTGGTGGTCGCCATGACCAAAGAAGGTGGCCTGATTGGCTGTGCGGCGATTAAGGAAGGCGAGGGAGAGATTGCCGAAATGGGCTATCTGATGGTGTCTCCGGCCTACCGGCGTCGTGGTGTGGCGCAGAGATTGACTCAGGAGCGGGTGGAAGTTGCCCGTCGTGATGGCGTGAAACTGTTATGGGCAACCGTCAGAGATGAAAACAAAGCCAGCAAGGCCAACTTGCTGAAAAATGGCTGGCAGTTCTGGCGTAACTATCTGAGTATTCGTGGCACTGGCAATGTTGTCGGCTGGTATTGTATGCCGCTGGAAGAAGGGCTGGATGTGGACGCCATGATGGAGTCGCTGGTGGGTGACCGTATTCGTGTCGAATAACCGTTGCCGCTTTGCTTGACACAGGTTGTCGTCTTTAGAGTATTATTTCCCGCTGTTTTTCATGAAGTTTTGAGGTATTCATGCGTCGCCTTTGTTGCTTAGTGCCCGTGTTGTCCCTGTCGATGATGTCGGCAGTTGCCGCCCATGCCGGTGAATTTGAAGTCGGTCTCAATGATGAAGTGGTGTCTGTCGGTGTGACTTCACCGCTGATGCAGGGGCTGAATGGTTCTGCGGGGTATATCTATTCAGAGCCTCAGGGTCATCTGGCACAACTGGGATTGGCATTGACCCATGATGCCGGAGCCCATCACCTGCAATTTGGGGGCAAGCTGGTACATGTGTGGGCGCAGGACCGTCCTGATGGTACCGTGCTGAGTGTCGGTGGACAGTACGGACTGGATTTGGGATCCAATCTGGCCTGGCAATCCTCTGCTTATTACACCCCGTCGGTACTGGCGTTTGGTGATATGGACGGATTTTACGAGCTGGGCAGTGGCATACAGTACAACCTGACTCCACAAATGGGTTTTTACGGCGGTTATCGCTATATTCATTTTGAGTATGAACGTGCCCGCAGCGAGACCTTCGATACTGGTTTTTATGTCGGTGTGAAGGCTCGATTCTAATACCAATTTCGTTTACTCGTTGATCTGTTTCAGCGGGAGTTCAATGCGCTTGAGACAAGGTTATTAATCGCTCCTTGGCAACTGTTCCTGTACTGCGTGAGCGTGTCAGGCATCCTGCTTCTGTGTTGCATTGGTCTCAAATAGAGCATGCGCCTTGAATCTGCATCCCTGACACGCTCTGAATTGATCACACTATTAATGAAGTTGGTATATTCAGTACCGGCTTCAAACGGACAACAAAAAAGCAGGCTGATGCCTGCTTTTTCTTTTCAGATTTGCGGTCAACTCCATTTGTCTGCTGGTGCGCCGAAATTAGCCTCTTCATCGACCATTCTGCGCTTGTTGTCCCGACGGCGGGGTTTGACTTTTTTCACCCTGGACTTCTTGGGCTCGTCATCCCACTTATCAAATCTTTCACTGTGCGACATAGTGCTTCCGTTACATTGATTGTCACTGCCGTCTTTTTAGCCCAGTTGTTATGTGCTGGAAAGCAAAAAATTTTGTCACTGAAGGAAAAAAATCCCATCCACCGGATTTATGACTGTTTTTTTCTTCGCATTCTGGCGACAAACATGCCATCTGAATCTGCCTCATAGGGCCAGACGGTTATCTGAGTCATCTGCTCACCGGTAAATGGATGAGTTGATGGGATGGCTTCAAACTCCGGATGGGCGGTCAGGAAATGGTCAACGACATCACCATTTTCTGCCTGGGCCAGTGAGCAGGTAGCGTACACCAGCACGCCTCCGGGTTTTACTGCTTGACTGGTGCGGCTGAGGATATCCAGCTGCAGCTGCGGTTTATCGCTAACTGCACTGGCATTGTCCAGCCAGCGCATGTCCGGGTTACGACGCCAGGTACCGGTACAGGAGCAGGGAGCATCCACCAGTACACCGTCAAATGCCATGGCATCTACCGGCAGCGCATCACTGCGCCAGGGGGCGACCTGAATATTGTTAAGACCCGCCCGCCGTGCTCGTTTCTGCAGCTCTTCCAGCGCTCTGGGGCGGATATCCGATGCTACCAGCGCAACGGCCTGACCTTTGGCCCGGGACAGAGCACTCAGCTGCAGGCTTTTGCCTCCGGCGCCAGCGCAGGTATCCCACCAGGATTGTCCCGGGGTTGGGTTGCATACCTGCCCTATGACCTGTGATGCCAGATCCTGGATCTCCAGATTGCCATCAACATAGGCAGGGATCTGGTTAAAGTTGATGCTTTTGTGTCCAAGGCTCAGTGCGTCACTGAACCGAACAGACGCAACGGCGGCAATACCATCCTGTTGCAGAGTCTGCACCAGCGTGTCTCGGTCGGTACCCTGAGCTCTTGCCCAGATTGGCGGGCGGGAACTGAGACTGGAGGCCAGCCTTTCAGGAGCCGGGCAGGCGCAATATTGCCAGAACCAGTCGGGCAAGAGGTCTCCGGCAGTGACATCAAGATGCGGGAATACTGCGGCGATAAGCGACTCAGGTGATTGTTCCTGCACATCAGTGCGGATGCCGGCCATTTGTCCCCAGCTTTGCATCAGATCCTGCCAGGGATGTTGCTCCAGCAAGGCGGTCATCGCCAACAGGGCTGGCCAGCTATGGTTCTGCTGCGGTAATTTCCTGAGCCACCCCCACCAGCGAAACAGCCCAAACAGGGTTTCTCTCAGAACTCTTCTGTCCTTGGAGCCATGTTTTTTGTGCTCACGGAAATAGTTGGCCAGTGTTTTGTCGGCGGGCAGGTGACCTTCAGCTATCTGCATCATCAGTTGATGCAGAGTGCGGGCGTAAGTTAACGCCCTTAAGTCGGTGCCGCTGTTTACCTGGAAGGATTCCGCCTCAAAAGCGGGAATAGTGAAAGGAGAGTTTGCCATGGGGTCGCCCGGGAAAATATGGTCACTGCCGGTGACGGGTCAATGCCGGTCTGCATCCGGTGTGGCTGTAAGTCACGGCATTGGCTGTCACTGCTCAAATTGGCGCGAAGTTTAACAAAGAAAGTGCCGGAAGTTGAGTTTTCCGGCACTGCTTCTCAGCGGGTAACCATTTTACTGACGGCTTTAGCCCGCTCATCATCGCTTTGGCTGGCGGATGGCGGAACCTGCAGTGCCCGTTGGCAGGCTGGGCGATTTCCCACGGCTTCCAGCCAGCGTTGCAGGTGATCAAGCCCTTCGACGCTGATGCCGCTCCAATCGTGGATCCTGACCCAGGGCCAGGTTGCCATATCGGCAATACTGTATTCATTGCCACCCAAATACTCGACCTGAGCCAGACGGGTGTTGAGTACTTCCAGCAATCGGCGCCCCTCTTTATGGTAGCGCTCAATAGCCGCCGGGATTTTTTCCGGAAAATATCGGTAGAACACATTGGCCTGACCCATCATTGGGCCGACGCCCCCCATTTGAAACATCAGCCACTGGATCACCACACTGCGGGCGTTGGGGTCAGCCGGCAGGAACTTGCCTGTTTTCTCTGCCAGATACAGCAAAATAGCGCCTGACTCGAAGACTGCAAAGTCGTGGTTGTCAGTATCGACAATGGCCGGAATGCGGCCATTGGGATTGATTGCCAAAAATTCAGGCCGCTTTTGTTCATTGGCCGACAAATCCAGATGATGCAAGCGGTAGGGCAAGGCCATTTCTTCCAGCGCAATCGCGACCTTATAACCGTTTGGGGTTGCTGCCGAGTAGAATTCAATCATAGGTTTATCCTCAGTAATCCAAGTCCATTGCAAAACACAGATAGGCCATCAACTGACTGACGGCGTTGAATTTGGTCAGACAAAATGTGCAAAAATCATGATTCAGTACCTGCTCTCTGGTCACTGGCAGTACGGCGATAAAGTCTTTGCGTTTCAGGTCGACCAGTAACGGATGGCTGGCATCAAAGCCTTTTGGCGGTCTTATCAGGGAATCGCCATCCAGTGCAAACCCGGCGGCTTTCAGCGCCGCTACAGCAGTGTTCCAGCCCCGGGGATTTTCATCCAGACACTGTCTTATTGCTCTGAGCGCCCCGGCATCAGGATGCCAGATCCCGGCTCCCAGAAAACACTCATCCGGCGCAATATGGACATACAGTCCGGGAGCATGTACATCTTTACCCTGAAAATGCCGGAACTGAATACCGATATTGGTTTTGTAAGGGCGCTTGTCGGCACTGAAGCGGGTATCCCGCTGTGGGCGCATCATACTGCCTCCCACCTTTCTGGGGACTGCCGTCAGTCTGGGGGACAGTGCCTGTATGCCTGGCGCCATGTCACTGATGAAACTCAATGCCGGAGCTCTGACCTGAGCTTCATAGTCCACCTGATGTTGCTTAAACCAATCCCGGCTGTTGTGCGTTTCCAGTTGCTGCAGAAATTCAAAGGTACGTTCACTGAACATGGTTGATGTCTCAAATTAATACCGTCAGGTGACAGCTTAACGAACCCCCTGAAAATAAAAAGCCCACCGTAAAGGCGGGCTGTGACTTGCCAAACAGTTTAGCCATCCCGTTTGACAGACTCGCTGAGCAAATTCGCCAGTTGATTCAGGAAGCCCTGGGTATCTTCAGACAACTGGTTGATCTTATTGGTAGACTCTGATGATCTGGAGGCCAGTTGCCGTACTTCATCGGCGACTACGGCAAAGCCTCTGCCGTGCTCACCGGCGCGGGCGGCTTCAATGGCGGCATTGAGAGCGAGCAGGTTGGTCTGGCTGGAAATGCCGTCAATCACTTTGGAGATTTCGGCAATTTCCCCGGACGATTTGGCGACGTTCTCCATGATCACATTCATATCATCCCGCTGATGCACTTCCTTGGTAATATTGCGGACGAACGCGGTATACATGATTTTGCCATCCAGCCTGATTTTGGACAGGGACAACAACCCCCACTCCTGACGACCATCTTTACGAAACACCGGAACTTCGCGGCGGGTACCAACAATCTTGTCATGGCCTGTCTTGCGATTGCCGTTGACATAACTGTCATGGTTGGCCTGAATTTCAGTCGGCACCAGCATCTTGACGTTCTGGCCGATGACCTCAGCCGGCGAGTATCCCCAGAGATCCTCGGCGGCTTTGTTGAAGAAGGTAATAATGTTTTTGTCGTCTATGGTGACGACTGCATCCAGCGCCTGTTCCAGCGTTTGATTGACCGATTCCTGAGTTTCCCGCTGGGCGGTAATGTCTCTGACAAATGCGGTGTAGCCAATGTGACCGTCAATAGCGACTTTAGAGAGCGAAAAGGCAACGAAAATTTCGCGCCCATCCTTGGTTTCCAGCTTGAGTTCGCGACTGGTACCAACAATCTTGTTATTACCGGTGCGGCGGTTGCGATTGACAAATTCATCATGGTTGGCCTGGTACATTTGCGGTACCAGCATGCGTACATTCTGGCCAATAACTTCGTCCCGGTTATATCCCCACAGCGCCTCGGCAGCCGGGTTAAAGAAGGTCACTATATTGTTTTCATCAATAGAGACCACTGCATCAATCGCCTGACGCAATGTCTGATCGATTTCTTCGCGCTTGCGTCTTTCATCGGAGATATCCCTGATGAATGCGGCGTAACCGACCTCGCTGTGCACAGTGGTGCGATTCAGTGCCAGATTAACCCAGGTTTTGCTGCCATCCCTGCGGGTGACTTCAATTTCCCTTTTGGTCCCAACGATTTTGTTCTGACCGGTACGGCGATTGAAGTCCACGTATTTATCGTGATTCGGCTGGTGTTCAACCGGGACCAGCATTTTCACGTTTTTGCCCATTACCTCTTTGGCACTGTATCCCCAGAGCTCTTCGGCCGCGTGGTTCATAAATACCACATTGTTTTTGCCATCGATGATAACCACTGCATCCAATGCCTGTTCCAACGCCTGTTCCATCGCCATATGCAGAGGCTTTTCGGCGTTTTCCTGATTTTGTTGGCTGAACTCTGGCGTGATTTGCTTGGTCTGGCTTTCATTTGCCCGGAATTTGCTGAAAAGTCCCATGTGTTTGTCCTGTTGATTAGGCTGTCTGAAAACGCTGGCACCTTGCTGCGGTGTCATCGGAAATTGCCGTCTCTCGTGGGGTTGTTTCTCAGGGAAACGGCGATTTCACTGCTCTGCAGTAAGTTTAGCCACTGATTTTGAGATTGCGTGACTAATCCACAGCTTGCCCAATAAAAAAGTCGGCCAGATAGCCAGGGACAACAGGGAACAGTTTATGGAGGTAGCAGAGCGCTTATTGCGAATCCCGGCGAAACAGCTCCCAGGCATCCCAGTCCTGCCCCTGATACAGACAACGACCGGACAGACCATCCGGGGTGTCCTTTATCTGGTATTGACCTCCCAGCGCTATGCAATGCTTGGCTGCGGGATTGGCGAGATTGAGAACTTCGGCCTGTTGCTCAGCCGGTGTTGGCTGACAGGCGCTGAGGACCAGTGTGGTACTGGCGATAACGACAGCAAGAGACAATTTCATGGTAACTCCTCAAGAAGGTGGCTCAACCTTAGTTATCTCATGTAAGTCTTTTTATTTTCAAGGTTTTTATATTCTTTGCTGACCGTTGCCACGAGTCGCCAAATGTCGCCAAAAATCCTGTCACTGCGTATCCGGGTAACCAAAGCCCAATCACGGATTGACAGCTCTCTGGTTTAGTTGGTTGTCGCCTTTGAGGGCTTAATCTGGTCTTTGGCTGGTGCTGGAGCCGGAGTTAACCTTAACAGTTGTCCGTCGTTGCTGTCGGTCAGCAGATAGATGGCATCATCCGGCCCGACGGCCACATCGCGGATCCGTCCAAACTGATTGTTGAGCAATTGTTCCTGTGCAACGACTTTGCCGTCCCTGAGCTCAAGCCTGACCAACAGGCCGAATTTCAACGAACCCAACAGCAGGTTGCCGTGCCATTTTTCAAACAGCTTTCCCTGATAACTGCTCAGTCCGGATGGTGCGATGGACGGTACCCAGTAATGTACAGGTTGCTGCATGCCTTCTTTGTGGCTTCCTTCGCCTATGTCAGTACCTGAGCCATAATTTTTGCCGTAAGTGATGACCGGCCAGCCATAGTTGCTGCCTTTGGCTATAAGATTCAGTTCATCCCCGCCCTGCGGGCCGTGCTCGTGAACCCAGATTTCTCCTGTTGGCGTCACTGCAAGTCCCTGAATATTACGGTGGCCATAAGTGTAGATTTCAGGACGCGCTCCTGCGTCCTGCCACTGTGGATTGCCCGGACAGGGCAGCCCATCGAAGGTGATGCGCAGTACACTGCCATTGTGACTGTTTAAGTCCTGCGCGCTGCTGCGCTCTCCTCTGTCACCCAGCGTCAGCCACAGGCAGTCGTCCTGCACGGCCAGACGTCCGCCAAAATGATGCGTCCCGGCAAACCTGGGCGAGGCAGAGAAAATGGTCTCAAGTGCAATCAATCGGTTGGCAACCAGTTTGCCTTTGGCTACGGCCGTGCTGGCCAGGTTGCCATTGCTTTTATCGGCCTCGGCAAAAGCGACAAATATCTCACCGGATGACGCGAAGTCCGGGGAAAGGGCAACGCCAAGCAGGCCACCCTGACCTTTTTTCATGGCATCGGGCGCGCCTTCAATGCGGGTGATTTTGCCCTGACTGTCAATCAACAGCAGTCGGCCATTGCGTTCGCTTACCAGCCAATGTCCCGGCTTACCGGGCAACCAGGCCATGGACCAGGGATGATTTAACCCCGAGGCGACAGGTTGGACATCGATGAGATAATCCGTTGAAGTGACGCTGGCGGCCAGTGCCGGTGCAGCCAGACTGAGGATGCAGGCAAATGTCATATTCAGCTGAAGGCGACGCATGTTAATCATCCTTGTATTACGCGAGGTCAGAGTGTCCAATTTGAAGTGGTTTGGGCTGCGATGCAATCCCGCATATTGATGTTACTGATGCGGGTCATTTGCAGTTGCTTCAGTGTGTCGCCTGACTGTCCGTTCAGCCTGCCGGGGTCAGGCGCAACAACTTACCGTCACTGCTGTCGGTGAGCAGATAAATCGCGCCGTCAGATCCCTGGGCCACATCGACAATCGGTCCGTAGCGATTTTTCAGCAGCCGCTCCTGGCGGAACACTTCACCTTCTCTGAGCTCAAGCCGGATAAGCGTGCCGTATTTCAGTGAGCCCAGAAACAGATTATTCCGCCAGTGGGTAAACAGGTCACCTGAGTAGGAGAGCAGTCCGGATGGTTGAACAGGGCTGACCCACTCATAGACGGCTGGTTGATAATCATTGTCCAGTGGTTCTGACTCATCTCTTAAGCGCGTGATGGTACGGGTGCCTTCTGTGACCACGGGCCAGCCGTAGTTTTTTCCGGCAATCAGCAGGTTGAGCTCATCGCCTCTGTCCGGCCCGGCCTCGTGGGTCCAGATTCTGCCCTGGTTGTCCAGCGCCATGCCCCGGATCTCCCGATGACCTTTACTGACTATTCCGGGTTGTGCTTCTGCCGGCAATTGGGGGGTCCCGCTGCAGGGCTGGCCGGCAACCGTCAGTCGCAATATGCTGCCAGCATGACTGGTCATATCCTGCGCTGAAGCGCTGTCACCCCGGTCGCCAACCGATAACCACAGGCAATCACCATCAAGCAGCATCCGACCGCCAAAGCGTTTGCTGCCGCGATAGGCGGGCTGGGCGGTAAAGATTTGGGTAATTGAGGTCAGCTCATTATTGCTGAGCAAGGCACTGACAACCTTGGTGGCTGCACTGCCATCCGGCTGCTCACCGGCAAAAGCGATAAATACCCTGGCGTCAGCGTCCCTTGTGGGTTGAACAGCCAGTCCGAGCAGACCGCCATCACCTCTTTGCCAGCTTTGAGGCACATTACGGATATCAGTGACAGCGCCGCTGGCAGTCAGGAGCTTAAGTTTGCCACCCCGTTCACTGATCAGCAGTTGCCACTGATCTTTGGTACTTGTTGGCAAAAATGCCATGGCGGTGGGATGGCGCAGATCTGACACCAGAGTTTCCACAAGGATGCGATGTTGCTGACTGTTGAGTATGTCGGTCTGGGCGAGTGCCTGTGTGGTCAACAGGGGAGGGCAAAGCAACAAAAGCAGTAGGCGGCTCAATCTCATGTGTCATCCTGAATTGACTGATTTGTTTCCGGCCAAAGACTTACCGGTTCAGGATTAACATACGCCTTTTGTCTTGATTATTCCTTAATGAATTGCCCCGGTGGCGTCTTTAATCAGTGTTCAAAGATGGCACCGGGGCAACATACAGCGACGTAAAGTTCCGTGCGACACCAGCACAGAAGGCGATATTCACCAAGAAATGCCCTGATGATAAAAGTCCTGTGTACAAGCAGCGCTGACTGAAAAGCCGAAAGTTCGCTTATTGCAATGCGGCGTTAAAGATCTCGCGGCTGGCCTCCAGGTCAATACTGTGATTTTCACCCAGCGCATCCATGGCATTTTTCTGCAGTTGTGTAACCAGAGCATCGACTGCCTGAGATTTATCCTGGCCGTTCCGCTCTTCCTGAGTCAGTACCGTAGCCACTCCAAGACTTTGGAAAAAGTCCTCAATGGCATCTATGGTGCGCCCGGCCAGTTCGCCAGAGGCCTCCAGGCCAAACACATTGCGTCCCAGCTGCTCAAGCTTGGCGCGTTTGAAATCCAGCTGATGGCGCAGCAGCGCCGGCTGGATAATGGCCAGGGTGCGGCCGTGGTCTGTGCCATAGAGGGCGGTTAACTGATGTCCCAGAGCATGGGTTGCCCAGTCGTGCGCCACACCGCTGCCAATCAGGCCATTCAGCGCCTGATTGGCGGTGAACATCAGGTTGGCGCGCCACTCATCGCTGTCCCGGTTATTGAAGCTGCCGCCCAGCTGCAGCAGGGTCTTCAGCAGTGCTTCGGCATAGCCATCCTGCACCATGGCGCCCTGGGGCCAGGTCAGATATTGCTCACAGACATGGACCCAGGCGTCCACCATGCCGTTGATCAGCTGGTGGGTCGGCAGACTTTTCATTACATCCGGGTCAAGTACCGCGAAAACCGGCTGCACATAGGGGGAGCGGAAGCTCAGTTTATCCTGGGTGTCAGTGTTGGAGATGACTGCGCCGCAATTGGACTCAGAGCCGGTGGCCGGCAGCGTCAATACCACGCCCAGTGACAGGGCGTCACTGACTTTATGTTTGCCGGTGACAATATCCCAGCCATCACCTTCAAAGCAGGCGCCTGCGGCCACATATTTGGCGCCGTCAATGACCGAGCCGCCGCCCACCGCCAGAATGAAATCCACCTGTTCGCTGCGGGCCAGTGCGATGGCGTTATCCAGTGTTTGTTTGGTTGGATTGGGCTCAACCCCACCAAACTCCAGCCAGGAATAGCCGGTCAGCGCCTGCTCGACCTGCTGATAGATACCATTGCGTTTGATGGAGCCGCCGCCAAACAGCAACAACACTTTTTGATTTGGGCTGATGATTCGATTGATATTGGCGATTTGACCCTGGCCAAAGAGGATGTGGGTCGGATTCTGGTAATGAAACTGCATATGAGGATCCGTTAACAGGCCCACCCGCCTGAAAGCGGGTGGCAAATGATGGACGGATTCTAAGCGGCGCGTGCCTGGGTCACAACCGATTTTACCCGGTTGTGAGAGCCAGCCTGCGCAGGTTAATGTTGCCGCTCTCTGCCGCCGTGCTCACGGTGACTTTGGTTGCGGGAACCTGTGTGGCTGGATTGCCGCTGTGGTGCCTGGTACTGAGGTTTTGGTCTGGGCTCGGAGCGAACCTGATCGGTATAGGATGACTGATTGCCGGATCTCTGGGGCGGCGTGACCTGTCGCTGAGGTTGCGGGCGTGGCTCATTGGGTTGGCTGTGACGCTCGCGCTGACTGACTTCGGCGGCGTTGTGGCCTGGCCAGCGCTCTCTGTCTTTGGCCGCTAAGCGGTCTGAGCCGGTGGCAACGCGGCGGATTACCGGCTTATCGTCCCGGCCTGTCCGCTCCTGGATGTTGGCTGATTGGCGGCGATCCGGTTGCTTCAGATTTGGTGGCGGTGGCGAGAGATGCCTGCCCGGATCCTGACTGCGGTGCCTGCGGTCCTCTTTGACCGGCGGGTAACCCGGTTTGCCCCTGTCAGATGCCGGGCGCGGTTTTGAACGATCTGAAGCTGTCAGTTGCTCGCGTGTTCTGTGTTGCCAGGCTTTGTCATGGGGAGCCCTGAACTCCCTGTTCTGACGGTCACGACCTTCAAGACGGGGTTTTCCGGGGATACTGACGGCACGGGGGGCGTCCCGATAAATCCGATCATGCACCGAGTGGCTGGCATAGCGCATACCTTTTCTGTGGTGCGGGTCATGATGCCAGCGCTGTGCGCCCTGACTGAAGGCGATACGTTGCCGGTAATGGGGACGGTAGTGATGATGGCCATGTCTGTCTATCAGCAGATATCTGTCACCCCAGTGAATACCGCCA
This sequence comes from Shewanella sp. GXUN23E, assembly GCF_050865035.1. Taxonomy (NCBI): domain Bacteria; kingdom Pseudomonadati; phylum Pseudomonadota; class Gammaproteobacteria; order Alteromonadales; family Shewanellaceae; genus Shewanella; species Shewanella sp. GXUN23E. The sequence continues at coordinate 31,152 of NZ_JBOZWP010000025.1, forward strand.
AAGAAAAAGTTGAATGAGATCTGGATACCCGGTCGCCATGAAAACAGTGCGCCCGGAGTGTAGTATCCCAGCCACAGGGGATCTCTGGCCCACCATACCGGTGGATAGGCTGGCCAGCGCCAATAGGGAAACACCAGCCTGGGATCATAGTAAGGTACATAGACAATTTGCGGCGAGACAGATTCAATCACTATCTGCTTTTCCACCCGGGTCACAGTGACCTGCTCCATCTGCTGTAAATTACCGGCATCATCGGCTTGTAGGCGTAACTGCTGCACCATGTCCAGCACCTGACTTTCATCGGCCAGGAATGCATCACCCAGCGCTGAGGTCCAGCTGAGTTCACGGCTCATGCGATCCAGCACTGCAGGGAAGGGCAGCAGTGCTTTAATACTCGGGTCCCAGTCTTTATCTTCGGCCCGCTCAACCAATCTGGCATCGGTCAGCTGTTTGTTCTGCTCGCGCCAGCGCTGGGCTTCCACCACTTCCAGCGGATAAGTCGACGCGATAAGAATATGGGTCAGCAGGCTGTCGGGATACAGGGCAATGGGGGCCAGCAGTTGCGCCAGTCTTGGTTCACTCTGTGGCTGTGCCTGTCCGGCTGCAAAGGCATCGGTGCGGCACATGACAAGCACCAGCGCCAGTATGAGCAGCGCGAGCACTTTATGGTACGACCTGGATGTGGTGTGGTTCATTGGACCTCCCCGCAGCCGCTGGCTGCTCAATTTTGCATCATGGAAGCCAGAGTAACTTTGTCAAGATGAACATCAGCTGAAGGGGAGATTCGACCTCAGACACTGAGGGAAATAAAACGGGTTGGTGGTGGGTGAATGGCTTTAAATGTACCGTCTTGAGTCAACGGCGCTGTTCACGCGGCGTTGAATTGCAGACTGAAACGGGCACCGCCCAGGGTCGGGGATTTATCGATAATCAAGATGGCGCCGTAGCTGTCAGCCAAATCCTGCACAATGGCAAGCCCCAGTCCATGGCCTGCATCATAGGAGTCGGCTCGCTTGCCCCGCTGTACCAGCTCTCCGGCCTTGTTCGCAGGTATGCCGGGACCATCATCCTCAATGGCCAGTGTCAGTACGCCATCGGTCTGAGCGGCACGGATCAATACCCGTGACTGAGCTGCCTTGCAGGCATTGTCCAGCAGATTGCCCAGCATCTCCATCAGATCGGCAGTATCGCCGCGAAACCTCAGTCCATCAGGCAGCTGTTGTGTAAATTCAATGGCGGGATAGAGCTTGTTTAGGGTGCGGCACAGCTTGTCAGCAACCGGCTGCAGCTCGGTCCCCAGATGCCAGGCTGACTCGCCGGCGCTTTGGGCCCGTTTCAGCTGGCGGCTGATGCTCTGGCTGATGGCCTGAATTTGCTCCTGCGCCGATGCCGGCAGCTGTTGCTCGCTCTGCAATACCGCCAGCGGGGTTTTCAGGCTGTGGGCCAGATCCGACAGTGCATTGCGAAAACGTTTACGCTGATTCTGCTCCGTCTGCAGCAGACGATTGAGCTGCTTGGCGACGGATTGCAGCTCAAGTGGATAGTCGGTGGACAGTTGCTCAAGCCTGCCCTGCTCAACATCGTTGAGCTGCTGACGAAAGCGCTGCAGCGGTTTGAGTGTCCACCATAGCCAGCTGCCGCAAATCACTGCCAGCACCAGCGTCAGCACCAGCAGCCAGTTGCGCATCTGCTCGCCGAACTGGGCTGAACTGGCATTGACCTCACTCATATCTTTGATGACATGGACTGTGTAGGGAATATCCGGACCTTCATCGGTGACAAAGCTGACGCTGTAACTCTCGATAAAATGTGGCTGGCCATTGAGGGTGACCTTGCCAAATTGCCGGTCGCCGGTCGCAGGGGTGGGGAGCTCGGGTAAGGGTAAGCCCAGCAGGGAATCAGACTGCCACACGGCTTTGCCCTGGCGACTGATCACTGCATACAGACCGGATTGGATCAGATTGAAACGGTTCTCCAGCAGCGCCGGCGGCATGCGCAACTTGCCCTGCTCAACTTCCGCAACAGCCAGTACGCCGTAGAGATGGGCACCCAGTTCATCTCTGGCGGTCCGTTGCATATGCTGATTGAAGGCATCGACCAGGGTGATCCCCACCAAAGGCAGAACCAGCAGGATCAGCAGGGCAGCGCTGAGCATTACCCTGAATTTCAGGCTGTGGACGCCTGGATTCATACCTGTTCCAGTCGTTTGAGGCGATAGCCCTGACCTCTGAGCGTTTCAATCAAGCCATATTGATTGTCACCATCGAGCTTTTTGCGCAACCGGCGGATAAACACTTCAATGACGTTGGAGTCCAGATCAAAGTCCTGATCATAGATATGCTCAGTCAGTACCGTTTTGGATTTGACCTCTCCCGTGTGCAGCATCAGGTATTCAAACAGCTTGTACTCGGAGCCGCTGAGAGTGATGACTTCCGCCCCTTTTTTCACTTCCAGGGTGCTGGTGTTGATACTGAAAGGACCATTGGAGATCAGCGGGCTGGCCTTGCCGACGCTGCGGCGGATCAGCGCATTGATGCGGGCTACCAGTTCCTGGGGATGGAAAGGTTTGGTGAGGTAATCATCCGCACCGGCATCCAGGCCTTCGACTTTGTCCTGCCAGCCATCGCGGGCGGTGAGGATCAGCACCGGATAGTCTATGTTCAGATTGCGGATACGGGTAATGAGCGAGATGCCGTCCAGCTTGGGCAGGCCGACATCAATAATGGCGGCGTCATACTGATATTCGGTGGCCTGGAACAGTCCTTCTTCACCATCATCGGCGATATCGACGGAAAAATTGGCCTGTTGCAGATGGGTTTTCAGATTGTCCTGCAGGGACTTATCGTCCTCCACCAACAAGAGTCTCATATCAGTCTCCCTGAATTTGTCCTGAGGTGGCGTCTATCTGCACCTGCATCACCCGACCATCGTCGGTGACCAGTTTGACCCGATAGCCTGGATTGCCATTGACGCTGGCGCTTTCCACCTTGAGCACTTTGCCGCCATACCGGCTTTTGGCCATATCTACCGCCTGCTGTGGGCTTTTGACCTTGAGCGCAGCGCCCTGAGCGGCCATCAGCCAAGGTGCCGGCGAGCCCCAGGAGGGCGCCAGAGGCAGCAGCATCAGCAAAATAAGTGTCAGAATTCGTGTGGTTTTCATCCGGGCTGTCCATTGAGCGTCTTGCCCCTCAGTGTAAAAGAATCTATGCCGACAGGGAAAGTGCTGTACGACAACTTCAGACAGGGTTTTAGCCTGCCCGGGATGAACGGACCCTGAACAACCAGATTCCCGACAATCAGTTGAAATGGCTTTTGTGCGTTCAGCTTACGTTCACTCAGCGGACTTTTTAATGGCGCCAGACAGGTAATTCGGGGCATCGATTTATGAGCATAATTCAAACAGCATTCAGGGCTCTCTCAGTTCGTTCCGGCGGCTATGTTCGTTCGGCGCCTATGCTGTTGTTGACCTCTATGCTGGCGACGACTTATTCATCGGCCTGGGCTGCTGATCTGGTCAGCAAAGCCCAAAAGTCAGTCGCTGGCACCACTTCGCAAACAGCACCGCAGGGATTGCAGGGGGAGCTGGATACGCTCAAGGCTCAGCCGGTTGTCAGCCAGCCGCCTGTAACCCGTGCACAAATTCAGGCGCAGAAAGCAGAACGCTTCTTTGCCAACTCCGATTACAGCTGGCACAGCTTTGGCTTTTATGATGCTTTTGCCCGGCTGTTTGATGATGTGGACCGTGATGGTTTTCACAGCACCTTCAGTGTGACTTTCGATGCTGATCTGTATGCCAGCAATCCCTATGAGCAGGTGTGGGTGTACGGTGAATTGTATTTGAGCCGCAATGGCGGTGACTGGATCCATTACTACACCACAGATCCCTTTGTGATCACCGGCAGCTCCCCGAATGACGATTATGAAGTACTGACGACGCTGGAACGTGGCTATCGTCCTGGGGATTACGATGTGCTGATTGATTTGTATGAGGTGGGATACAGCGATGCTGTGGCAACCATCAGCTCTCTGGAGACGGACGATCTTTATGGATTGCCGCTGGAGAGTCTGGATTGGGATGACTGGTATGAAAGTGACAGCTCAGGTCACGGCGGCGGTTCACTGGGCGGCGCCGTCTTGCTTGGGCTGTCACTTCTTTATTGGCGCAGACGGACTCAGGATGAGTGAGGCGGTCTGCCCGAAAAGGAGCGGTTTATGGCGGGTTTTTGTGATGCGGCCGTGATTATGACTTTAAATTAATCTGCCTGATTTGGGTTATGCGTGCCAGATGACGCAATTTTGGTGTAGAATCCCGTGTTTTGTTGAACGACCGAGGTTTCTAATGTCAGCGCTTCCAAATTGCCCAAAATGTAACTCAGAATACACCTACTTCGACGGTACCATGCTGGTATGTCCAGAGTGCGCCCACGAATGGGCAGAGGGTGCAGCAGAGGCAGCCGAAGACGAGCGTGTGATCAAGGATGCCAACGGCAACATCCTGCAGGATGGCGACACAGTTACAGTTATCAAGGACCTGAAGATCAAAGGTTCTTCTTCCGTGGTGAAAGTGGGTACCAAGGTGAAGAACATTCGTCTGGTTGAAGGTGACCATGATATCGATTGTAAAATCGATGGCATCGGTGCCATGTCTCTGAAGTCCCAGTTTGTGAAGAAGGTATAATCCTCTCCATCGGGACTTATCCGCAGAAAAGCGAGCCATGAGCTCGCTTTTTTGTTGCCTGTCTGATGGGCACTGCCCTGGTATACCCGTCTTCGAGACGGATGAGGCTTAAGAAGGCGCAATCCTTACCGGAATGCGTTTGCGGCCAAAGGGCGGTGCAAACCGGGCAAAACGTCCGGCAATCTGGCCACCGCAGTGCTGGCAATGTCCGGTATCATTGAGCCGATACTCGCCAAGCTGATACCAATCGCGCTCGATAACCCGCTGCCGGCAATGGGGACAAAAACTGCTGCTGGCACTGTGATGATGCACATTGCCCACATACACATAATTCAGGCCATTGCGCTGGGCTAGCTGTCTGGCGCGCAGCAGGCTGGCCGCCGACGTTGCGGGAGTGTCCAGCATTTTGAAATCCGAATGAAAGGCGCTGAAATGCAAGGGCACATCAGGCCCGAGTTTATCGGCTATCCAGCACGTCATGGCATCCAGCTCTACATCTGAGTCGTTTTCCCCCGGGATCAGCAAAGTGGTGATTTCCAGCCACACAGCCGTTTCCTTTACCAGATATTCCAGCGTCTCCAGTACCGGGCCCAGACTGGCGCCGCAGCGGCGGTGGTAAAAATCCTCGCTGAAGGCTTTTAAATCGATATTGGCCGCATCCATGTGAGCAAAAAAATGCTCCCGCGGCGCCGGATTGATGTAACCGGCGCTGACGGCCACTGAATAGATCCCCAATTGTTTGCAGGCCATGGCGGTATCGATGGCATATTCCAGAAAAATCACCGGGTCGTTATAGGTAAAAGCCACACTCTTGCAGCCATGTTGTTTGGCCGCCAAGGCGATTTGCGCCGGGCTGGCCAGCCCCGACAGGGTGTCCATCTGCCGCGATTTACTGATGGACCAGTTCTGGCAGTAATGGCAGCCCAGGTTGCAGCCGGCGGTACCAAACGACAGTACACTGGAGCCGGGGTAAAAATGATTCAGCGGTTTCTTTTCAATGGGATCGATACAAAATCCACTGGAGCGGCCATAGGTGGTCAGTACCACTTCACCATCCTGTTCCTGGCGGACAAAGCAGGCGCCGCGCTTGCCCGGACGCAGACTGCACAGCCGTGGGCACAGATCGCACATCACCCGGCCATCATCCAGGCTGTGCCAGTATTGGGTTGGATGCCAGTCATTCATGTTTCACTTCCAGCAGGGCTTTTGAGCTGAGTATATGCCTGATTGCCCCGGTTGCTATCAGGCAATAGTGGCGACTATGCTGCATCTTGAGCGTTTCAGATAAGGAGATTGCAGATGATTAAAGTCAGGCCAACGGCGGTAGCCGGGCGCTTTTATCATTCAGATGCCGCCACGCTGAGAGCCGAGCTGGACGGCTGGCTGGAGCCATTGCCCGCAGACCCATCGATTAGGGCCATTGTGGTGCCCCATGCCGGCTATCAGTTTTCCGGTAAGGTGGCCGCTCAGGCATATCGGTATATCAGGGCGCTTGGCGAGCGGGTACGCAGGGTGATCCTGGTGGGACCTGCGCATACCATGGCATTTGATGGCCTGGCACTGCCATCAGCTGATCTGTTTGTGACTCCCCTGGGCAATGTTGAAATCGATAAATCGCTGGTGGCAAAACTCAGGGATGAGCCGAAAGTGACTGTCTATGATTTGCCCCACGCCAAAGAGCACTGTCTGGAAGTGCAGCTGCCGTTTTTACAGCAAGCCCTTGGCCAGTTCAGTTTGCTGCCGCTCCTGTACTCCAGAGTCACCCCTTGGTATCTTGAGGAGATGATGGCAAAAGTCTGGGATCCGGCGGATACCCTGCTGGTCATCAGCTCAGATCTCAGTCATTACCATGAATATGATGAAGCCTGTGGCCTGGATGCCCGCAGTATGGCGATGATAGAGGAAGGTGTCCCCAGATTAACGCCTCAGCAGGCCTGCGGCGCGACCGGCATCAATGCGCTGCTGCATCTGGCTCAGCATCGTGGATGGCAGTTTGAGCGGCTTGATTACCAAAACTCCGGCGATACCGGAGGCAATAAACAACGAGTGGTGGGCTATGTCAGCTATGTCGTCCGTGAAGTACAGCCAGTTTGAGCTGGCACAGTTATTGGCTGTGGCCAGAGTCGCCATTGCTTCACATTTTGGCGGCAATGCGGCGGTGCTGCCGAACATTGCTGATTATGATGAGCGTTTGCGGGCGACGGTGGGTTGCTTTGTCACGCTGGAAGTCAGTGGCCAGCTGCAGGGCTGCATCGGTACCATTCACAGCCAGCAGCCGCTGGTGCAGGAGGTGCATAAAAAGGCGCTGTCAGCGGCCTTTCATGACAGGCGTTTCTCGCCACTAACGGCCGCTCAGTTACCTGCACTGACGCTGGAAGTGTCTGTGCTCAGTCGGCCGGTGCGTCTGACGACAGGCACAGAGCTCGATTGCCTGAATCATCTCGACCGTCACAGACCCGGGGTCATTTTATCCCACGCTCAGCACCGCGGGGTGTTTTTGCCTCAGGTGTGGGACAAACTCAGAGGACCAAAGGAGTTTATTACCGCGCTGAAACGCAAAGCAGGTATCGACCCCACCTTACCCACCACCGCCATGCGGGTAGAGCTGTTTACCGTCGACAAACACAAAGAGCCATACTGGCAATCCTGATAGGCGACCCTGTTGCCCGGTGATATCAGCATCCTAGCGATATCTGCCCTCCCCAAAAAACCTGCCTGAGCCGGTTTTTTTGTCTGGTTGGGTTGCTGTCTATAATACCAATTTCACTTAATAGTTGATCCGTTTCAGCGGGAGTTCAATGCACTTGAGACAAGGCGAGCCGGCGAAGTCATAGTGGTGCTATATCAAGACGGCTCAACACAGTATCAAGTGCATTGAAACCCGCACTGCGTGAGCGTGTCAGGCATCCTGCTTCTGTGTTGCATTGCTCTCAAAGGGAGCCACCCTTAGTCAATCAATGCGCCTTGAATCAGCATCCCTGACACGCTCTGAATTGATCAAACTATTAATGAAGTTGGTATAACAGCTCAGCGCAGCAGATGCTCCAGCTGATTGCGGACATTGGCCAGACCTGAATCTGTGTGGGGAATGGTCAGGGACTTATAACCATCGCCGCGAAATGCTCTATCCAGCTCAATCAACACATGGGTTTGATGGGCTTCGGGAATAAATGACAGCTCCACTTCTTTCACACCAAACAGGCTGCGGCTGTTGGGGCGATATTCCATTTCCTGATAGATACCTGAGCGCGAGCGAAAGCCGGGCGCAGAAATAAAGCCTTTTTCCACGTCGGCCTTCATCATCTGATAACCGGCGCGCTCCATCACCTGCAAACAGGTTTTCACTGCTTCGTTGGGATAGATGTACAGATGATCCTTGTCGGCGGCATCCAGTCCCATGTCGATGCTCAGGCCTGTGGTCAGCCAGACTACGGACTGATTGACCCGCACCGGCAATTCGGTCACCGGGGTTTCCGGGTGCAATTGGGCGCGAAAGGGGATACGGCTCTCCTGACCGGGTTGAATCGTAGTTTTGTCGGACAGGTGCCACTGCTGGATAACCTGATTGCGGAAATAGCTGCCTTCATCGGTTTCCACCTTGGCTTTGGTCATTAATGCCAGCTCCAGGCCGGACAATTCCTGAGCCACTTCGCCACCGGTAATTACGATTTCGGCATGAAATTCCTGGCCGGGCAGCAGATGTTCGGTTTGCAGTACGGTATCGACTTTGGCGGCACCAATGCCCACTGAGGCCAGAATCTTTTTGAACATGACGCTTTTGCTCCTTGTAAACGACAACTCCCCAAGGGGCCGGGGAGGATTGGCAACACTTAACCACAAATTGGCAGGCTTGTCTGCTTCCTCGCCCCGGTATTGCGCGGCAAAGTCAACAATGCCGGTAAAGCTTACAAAAATGTAAGTTTGGGGAAAACTTGGCGCAAGTTAAGGGTTGTACAGTAGCCACATCGACACAGATTGTCGGACTGAATCACAACCGCGAGGAATACCAAATGAACACCATCAAGCACAGCAAAACCTCAGTATTGGCCTCTGTACTGGCAGCCACGCTGACCCTGACCGCAGCAGGCAGCGCCCTGGCGGCCGATGCTCCAAATCCCCACAGTGCGGATGCCATCAGTCTGCAGCAGGCTATCAGTATTGCAAGACAGCAAACCGGTGCTGAGCCAACGGAAGCCGAGCGTGAAATGACCATGGGCAAGCCGGTTTACGATGTGGAGCTGGTTGCCGCGCAGGGCAAAGAGTTCAAGGTGCGTATCGATGCCACTACCGGTGACATCATCCGCAAGCGCGAGAAAGTTGAGCATGACAGAGATGACATTCAGGAGCAGGCAGATTGGCTGGCAGGCATCGCTTCCGGGCAATACCTGTCGCTGGACAGCGCGCTGACCAAGGCGCAGCAGGAGCAAACCGGTCAGGTGTACGAGATTGAACTGAGTGATGACTTTGGCATCCACTACAAAGCCAAATTCATTCAGGCCGACGGCAGCAAAACCAAAGTGACAGTACCGGCGGCAAAATAATCGCTGACAGCGGCTTGGCCTATGGGTAAGACAGCTGAGCATGACCAGGCCATCTGTGCATGATCAATCAGGGTGTCTTGCTCTGGCTGGGGGCGCTGACCACACCGGCGAGTAAAATTGAACTGGAGATAAGTGTATGCAACAAACCTCTTTTACCGGCCTGTGGGCTGGACTTAAATCGCAACTGCTGAATATTCGCCACCATGGCGCCAAAGGTGTGGCCGAACTGCTGGCTTTCAGCCTGTTTTTTATGTTGGGACTGGTTACACTGGGAACCTGTTTATTGGCAGGTGCGGCAGCGGCTCTGTATGCCAGGTGGCAGGCAGGGAAAACCGGTTCTCCGGCCCGTCAGCAGGACGATGCACCGGTGGCGGATACCCAGTCACAGGCTCAAGCTCAGACCCAGACAATCGTGATTGCCTGAGTCAGCCGGATGTCACGCGCCTGATACACCCAGAGAGATAAGAGAGTCTGCATGCGGATATTGTTGGTTGAAGATGATGCGAGCCTGAGCCGCTTTGTGGAAAAGGGGCTGCAGGAGGCGGGGCATCAGGTTGAAGTCACGGACAATGGCAAACACGCCCTGACGTTGTGCATGACGGAGCAGTTTGAGGTCGCCATTGTCGATCGCATGCTGCCTGGGCTGGATGGTTTGTCGCTGGTTAAAGCCCTGCGCGCTGCCCAGATAGCCACACCTGTGCTGTTTCTGACCGCGCTGGGCGGCGTGGATGACAGAGTTGAAGGGCTGGAGGCCGGTGGTGACGATTACCTCACCAAGCCGTTTGCCTTTTCCGAGTTGCTTGCCCGGGTCACGGCTTTGTCGCGCCGCTCCCTCAATATCAGTGCCCAGGCCAATCCTGAGCTGTGCGTTGGCGATTTGGTGATCAATCTGTTTGAACATACCGCCAGTCGTCAGGGTAAGACGCTGGACTTGCAGCCCAAAGAGTTTCGTATTCTGGAGCTGTTTATGCGTCATCCCGGGCGGGTGATCACCCGCACCATGCTGCTTGAACATGTCTGGGATATTCATTTCGATCCCCAGACCAGCGTGGTGGAAACCCACATCAGCCGTCTGCGCAACAAGCTGGAAAAACCCTTTGGCGACAGTCTGATCCAGACTGTGCGTGGCGCTGGCTACAAGCTGGAATACAAACCGGGTGAGGCCTCATGAAGCTGACAGGATTTTTGCCCCGATGGCTGCAAAGCAGCGCCACTCAGCAGGGACTGGCGTTTATTCTGGTGTCGCTGCTTAGCCTGGTGCTGATGGCCAGCATCAGTCTGGCCTATGTGGATTATGAGCTGGGCAAACAAAACCGCGAAATTGTCGCCGAGACCCGCGAGCTGGTGGGCCAGACGACACCCAAAATCGACGATGATCCGATAGATGACGACGATATTCTGGCGATTATGGCCTCCGGCTTTGTACTTTCCGGGGTGTTGGTTGCCATGCTGACCATCGCCATAGTCGTGGTCATGAGCCGTGCCAGTGGCCGGCGTATCCAACGCATCGAGCAGGTACTGGCAGAAGTGGCCGAGGGTAATCTGGCGGCCCGTACCGGTGAGCAATACAAGTTTAATGATCTGGCCCGCATCGCCGTGGCCGTCGATGAAATGCTGTCGCGATTGCAGGGTTCAGTCGCCGCCATGAGTGATATTTCAGTAAATATCGCCCATGAACTCAAGACGCCCATCACTCGGCTGCAACACAACCTGATGAATCTGCAGGATGAAGCCGAGCGGGCTGGTGCGACGCACAGCGAGGCATTTACTCAGGAGCTGCAGCAGGCGCTGAATGACTCAGGTCGGCTGGCGTCGATTTTCGATGCCCTGCTGCGCATTTCACAGATTGAATCCGGTGCCCGTCGCAGCCGTTTTACTCAAACGGATCTGTCGGCCGTGGTCGCCACCGTGGCCGATATTTACACCGATGTGGCAGATGACGCCGGTATGCAGCTGAGCGTCAGCAAACCTGCCACGCCATTGATGCTGCAGGGCGACAGGGAATTGCTTATTCAGCTGTTGGCCAATCTGGTGGAAAACGCGCTGAGATATTGTCCTCAGGGCAGCCGCATTAGCCTGAGTTGTGAAGCGCGTGGCGATGGCATCTGCCTGCAGGTGGCTGATAATGGCCCGGGCATTGAAGATGTGCAAAAGGAGCGGGTATTTGAGCGTTTGTACCGGGTCGATAAAAGCCGCACCGATGGCGGTTTGGGGGTGGGGTTGGCGCTGGTGAAGGCGATAGTCGGGCTACATCATGGGCAAATCAGTCTGCACGACAACCACCCGGGGCTGGTGGTGCAAATCATGCTGCCACGGTAATCATCACTGCTTAACAGACCCGAATGAATACTGCACAGGGGAGCTTAGGCTCCCCTGATTTTTTGCTTTTATGAAACCTGATTTTTTGGCTTTTATGAAACCTGAGTTTGGTTTTTTCAGAATGCGCTGGCGCGAGCGCTGAGTGACACCCTGTGATTGATATTCAGCCCATCGAGCGCATCGACAATATCATCGTCCGCCAGCGCCTCTGGCACTTCCAGCTGCAGTTTCGCCTGATACACAGTTTCATTGGATCCCATCACAGCAACTCTATGGTTTTCCTGATGACTGATGATCACCCCCAAACCATCCAGCAGGGAATTGATGTCGTGGGTGAGTCCCGGCCTGTCGGCGCAGTCCAGCGTGACATCCAGCGCCCTGTGGGCTGTCGGCTCGTTACTGCTGTCAACAAAGCTGAAAAGCAATTGGGGAAAGGTGGTTTCCAGCTGATCCTGCAGGATTTCTGGATTTTCAGAATCAATGGCCAGTTTCATCATGGCGCAGAATTGATCTTCGATACGAATGATTTTGCTGCTCAGCCAGTGTCCACCGGCCTGACGGGTGACTTTGGCGAGATCAGCGATCAGATGAGGAGAAAATGGGCCGCTGATACTGCAGATAAAACAGGTTTGCATAAGACCTCCATTGAGCTGGCTGGGACGCGTTGCCCCTGGGGGCTGACTCATCTTGTGCTGATTACACCATATCAGGCTTGGGCTGTCAGGGGATAGCGACAATTGTCATAATCGGCAGCCAATATCAGCAGCCGCCATCAGCAGTCAAGATCAGCACAGGTTGTCGCACCAAAGTAGGGGAGTTTTTTAACTAAAGCATGACCGCCCTACGCTCCGGCCTTTGTTAGCTTGGTAACCTAGACAATGGTGAGGAGTGGCAATGAACAAGTACATTATTGAGCGCACCATCCCGGGGGCGGGCGAGTTGAGCGCAGAGCAGCTGATGGGCATTTCCCAGACCTCCTGCAGCGTGCTGGCGCAGTTGGGCCCCCAGATCAAATGGCTGGAAAGCTATGTGACCGACAACAAGGTGTACTGCGTCTATCTGGCGCAGAACGAACAGATCATTCGTGAACATGCCAGCCAGGGCGGCTTCCCGGTCGACAGTATTGCACAGATCAGCAGTGTGATCAGTCCGGCGACAGCCAAATCATCCTGAGTCTTGGCAGGCTTTGCTTCCGTCATCTCTGCCACAGCCCTGATGGCGCTGGATGATGTCTGCGCCGCTAAGCTCTGCACCAGGGAGAGTTTGAATTAACCTCTCTGGATTGGATGGATAAGCTGATGGAACACTTGCTGCCAGGTTAAATGGCCTTTGATCCCGGCCTGAGTAAACTGATCTACTGATTTTCAGCCTGTTTTTGCTTTTGTTTTGCCAGAACCGGTGTTACAAATTGGGGTGTTTTGGTAACAAAAAATTGTGCTTGCGGAGAACTATATGAGTTTTATTAAAGAATTCAAAGCGTTTGCGGTGAAGGGCAATGTGGTTGATATGGCGGTCGGTATCATCATTGGTGCCGCCTTTGGCAAAATTGTGTCGTCCTTTGTGGCTGATGTGATTATGCCACCCATCGGCATGCTGTTGGGTGGGGTCAACTTCAGTGATTTGGCTGTGGTGCTCAAAGAGGGCAGCGAAGGTGTGCCGGCGGTGATGATCAAATACGGTGCATTTATTCAAACTGTGGTCGACTTTGTGATTATCGCGTTTGCGGTATTTGTCGCGGTCAAAGCCATCAACTCGCTGAAAAAGAAAGAAGAAGCCGCACCTGCTGCGCCACCAAAGCCAACTGAAGAAGTGCTGCTGCTGACTGAAATTCGTGACTTGCTGTCCAAAAGCAAGGCGGAGTGAAGTTCCGATGGTGATTTGGTTGTTTTGATAGCAAAAAATACCCCGGCAATTGCCGGGGTATTTGTTTCAGTCACTTTGCAATGGCTAAGCCTTTTATCAGAATCTCAGTTTAAGGCCTGCTTTGTAGATAGTTCCCAGTACATCGTAGCTGCTTGGGAAAGTGTTACCAGAGTTGTAGGCTGTGGTACCTGCGGTATCACCAACAACAGGTGGTTGCTTATCCAGCAGGTTATCAATACCTACAGTGACTTCAATATTCTGGGTAACGGCATAGCTGGCGAACAGGTCTATGTAGCTATAACTGCCGATATGACGGAAAGGCTCGTACATGTTTTCAGCTTCGTTTGGCAGCACGTCGATGGCACCCTGATATCTCCAGTTTACTGAGGTGGTCAGGTCATCCCAAGACCAGGTCAGTCTGGTTGTTGCTTTAACATCAGAAATCGGGTTACAGCTGGTACCAAAGAAGCCATTACAGTCGACCACAGGGGTTGCTGCAGAGCTTTGGGATTCCTGAGTCAGATATTTGTTGACGTTACCGGTCAGTTGCAGTTCACCCCAACGACCAATTTCAAATGTCAGGTTATATCCAACTTCAATACCCTCAGCTTTCAGGTAGTCCAGGTTGGTTACAAAGGTGTCGATACCTGCCAGATCGCCCGTCAAGTCACCGCCCTGACGATTGATTTTGGCACATTGGGTCATATCTCCCAGCATGTAACAACCATCCAGAACTTCCTGTGGGCTGAACGAACCAATCACATCTTCAATGCGAATGTCGTAGTAGTCGACCGACAGAGAGAAGCTGTCAGCAAATGGCAGCTCAGGCGTCAGCACGATACCTGCGGTAAAGGTGTCTGCGGTTTCAGGCTTGGGTAGATTGGTTGGGTCACTGCCATCAAAGGTGTTCACCTGACCTGCAATGATGTTTGGAATAACGCCCACTTCTGCTGCGGTCATTCCCGTGGCGATACAGAGTTCTGTCAGTCTGGCATCAATATTTCCTGCGTTGGCTGAAGAACAGGGATCTATCGTTGCATCGCCCAAACCACGGGTGATGGGTGAGAAAAGTTCACCAATGTTGGGGGCTCTGGTTGCTTGCTGCTCCATGACTCGCAGCAATACTGAATCGATCGGACGCCAGTTCAAACCCACTTTCCACGCGTCATTCGAACCAAAGCTTGAATAGTCTGCCGCACGATAACCAAACTCAAGGTTCATGCTGTCAACCATTGTCATATCATCAATCAGCGGCAGAACGCCTTCCACATACCATTCTGTTACATCGTAACCACCGCTGATAGGCAGAATATTACCGCCCGCACCACCCAAACAGCTTGCGGGCGCTTGCTTCCAACATTCATCAGGTTCGAAGGTGCCGGTTTCAGTTCGCTTTTCAAAGCCCAGACCGAGAGACAGCCCTCTTGATGCAGTTGGCAGGGTGGCAAACTCCAACTCACCGGAGATAAAGCCGCCAAAGATTTCCTGTTCATAAGTTTCTTTCAGCAAAGCCGTGGCACCGGCATAAGCAGCCATTTCTGGGGTGATACTGCCATATCCGCCAAACAGATTGATTGGTACGCACGAAGAATCGCCGTTTTCACATACTACATCGCCATTGGCATTAGTGGTCGCCATCAAAGCATTCTGGATATTGGTCAGGTTGGTGTAGCCTGCGGAAACCTGCAGACGGTTTGACTCACCATATTGGTAGAACAGCTCATAGTCATAGTTATCAAGTAAAGTACCGCGAATACCTACCGTACCCTGCCACAGATGAGATTCGTAACTGGTTGAACGTTCTCCTAATTCCAGTGTACGGCGTCTCAGCCTGACATCCAGCAAGTCTTCTGAGTCTACAACGCCATTGCCGTTGGAGTCAGTCCAGTTTTTGCCATCAACCAAGGTGCCTGCAACTCGCGCAGCGTTGGCGGAGTCAAGCATAGTGGTTAAGGCAGAAGATGAAATTAACGGATTGTACAGCGGTAATACCAGGCTCGCCCCGAATGTACCTGAAGGCGCAACCTGTTGGGTTACCGTCGCATTGGTGTAGTGGAAATTACCAAATGCTTCGACTTCATCAGAAATCCCGTAATGGGACTGGGCCATGAAGTTATAACGTTCAAGCGGTGTTTGGTAGTAGTTGAAGGGGTTGAAGTTAAATACAGAACAAGGTGAACCTAATGAACCATCATCACGGAATTGCATGCTGATGGGAGTTCCCAGAACTTCGAAACGGGTTGGAATGGATGTTGTTGAACCACTGCCGGAAACATCAACAACACTTGGACCACCACATCCCCCGATCGGCTCTGGTGCAGTAGCGCCATCCAGAAACTCCTGATAGCCAGCGCCATTATCTGTACGGATACCGAATTGCCCAAGCTTGCGGTCTGCGAGTAACACAGGATCACGCTTTACATAACCAAAAGACATCACAGCATTACCGTTGCTGTTATCAAAATTTCCACCGAGAGTGACTGCTATATAGTTATTCTGGCCATCGCTGTCTGCGGTTTCTGAAATATTGGTATCCACAGCAACGCCGGAAAAATCGCGTTTCAGAATAAAGTTCACTGCGCCGGATACTGCATCAGAACCATAAACTGCAGATGCGCCACCCGTCACAATATCAACGCTTTCGATCATGGCTGTAGGAATTGAGGCGGTATCAACCCGGCCACCTATGTTGAATGGCACCATGCGCTTGCCATTCAACAAAACCAGGTTGCGCTGTGCACCCAAGCCTCTGAGGTTTACTGTGGCTGCACCTGCAGTACCATTGTTTACGTTGCCTCCATCACCGGGAATTGTCGCGGGCAAATCCCTCAATATTTTTTCGACTTCTGGCTCTTGGGCCATTCCTATTTCTTCAGCCGAAATAGTTTGAATCGGTGAGCTGGATTCGAGACCGATAGCGGTAATCTTAGAGCCTGTGACCTGAATCCTTTCGATATTCTCAGTTTGTTCCTCTGCAATGACAGTATTTACCATCGCTACGGTTGATGCTGCACCTGCAATCAGAGCATAACGAACTGCACATGCCAGCTTATTTTGGATGTGTTTTTGCATTACTAATCTCCCAGAAACTATTTGTGTTTAATTAGCAGTAATGCCATCTGCTTTAACGATGTAATCACAATAAATTAACATGTGCAATAATTGGTATCTTTTTAATGTTTGAATTTAGATAGTAATGGTCGCGGGCTAAAACTTTGGATTTACAAGGACTGCTTTCCTCAATAAGGAGATAATTCTGGAATAGGTGCAATCAAATCCGTTTATTGTCGGCAAAAATTAGACCTGTTGTTCTGTGGGGGCGATGTCTCTGGAGATAGATTGGTTAATTGAGGGGGGGGACAGGCCTTGTTGAAGACTCGCATCAGGTAATCTGCCCCGGTAAAGTTTCTTTAGTTGAGGTAGTGAATGCTTCTTGAAAGTAACTAATTGGTTGTTAGCAGTAATGCAGTTGGATATAGGTACACAGGATAGCGATGCATTGGATTTGTAATATTGGATTTTATTGCCAGCGATATCGGTTATTGCGGTATGAATTCCTTCAACGTTTGCATATTGCAGACGTTTCTGCAGATATTCCTGGGTTGTTGTGCCTGTTCAGGGCAAAACCCAGTTGAAACAATCAAAACTAATCAATTGAACATCTTGACGGATGGCAAGTAGCGATAAAGGTATGCATTCTGCAGTACCTTTATCAACCATTGCTGTCATATCAGAACTGACCAACTACGATCTGGCGGCGCCAGAGTCTGGCACTTTCCTCAAGCAGTTTCAGGTTCACTTCGGCAACCTTGCGATTGGCAGGCTCTGCCAGCACTGTGCCGGCCACCCAGGCGTTGAATGCGCCCAGCGCAGGGCCTGCCCAAATCTGATAGTCCATCTCCCGGCCCGGCTCACCGATATTCGACCAGCGACTGGAGAGCCCCAGATACCAGCGGAAAATCAGTGCCATTTTACGTTTGGGGTTATCCAGTGCGCGCTGAATTTGCGCCGGATCCCGCTCGTTGAAGTGGCGCTGGGTCATGGTCCAGATCTCCTCCAGTGAGCATCTGAAAATCTGGCTTTCCAGTTTTTCCCGCTCCTCACCCGGGAGAGCCTCAATGCTGTCGTACAGACGGTACAGTTCCCACAGCTTATTGGCGCGCATGGGAAACAGAGTGCCCCGTTTGACCACCTGCAGTTTTACGCCCATCTCGAACATGTCGGCGGCGGGCGCCATGGTGACATCCGCCATCTGAGTGGTGGCCAGCAGTTTGCGGGTGTGCTCACTGGCACCGGCTTCGATACAGCTTTGGTTGATGGAGCCAGTCACCACATAGGCGGCGCCCATGGTAAAGGCCGCCAGCATGGCTTCCGGTGTACCGAGTCCGCCACCGGCGCCGACCCGCAGTGGCTGTGGATACTGATATTTGGCCTGCAGCTGATGTTTCAGGGTAATCAGAGTGGGCAGCAGGGTAACCAGCGGGCGGTTGTCCGTATGACCGCCTGAATCTGCCTCGGCGGTGATGTCATCCGCCATGGGCACCTGCTGCGCCAGTTCAAACTGCTCGGCGCTGATAAGCCCGGCATCCAGCAAAGGGGTCAGCAGTTTAACCGGTGCCGGCGACATAAAGTGGGTCGCCACTTCAGTGCGACTGACTTTGGCGATGACTTTGTTGGCGATATTGATACTGCCATCCGGGTTGCGACTCAGGCCTGCCGCGCGATAGCGCACTATGTGCGCGCTGAGTGCCAGATAGGCGGAGGCCTCCACCGTGCGTACTCCATGCTTGAGGTACATCTCCACTGCGCCCTGCTCAAGGGCGCTTTCACTGGGGCTGTGGATCAGATTAAAGCAGTATGGACCGTCCGGCAGTGCCGCCTGAATGCGCTCAATGGCCTGCTCGACCCGGGCGGGCACCAGCCCTGCCGCGCCGAACGAACCCAGCATGCCGGCCTTGCCCATGGCGATCACCAGGGCTTCGGAGGCGATGCCGTTGGCCATGGCGCCGGCGTACAGCGGATATTTCAGGCCGTGGGCAGCGCAAAAGTCGCTGTCACCCAGTTTGCCGGCATCCAGCGCCGGCACTATGGCGCGGGTGTTGGCATCGACCGCTGACTGGCGGATGGGCGTGGCGCCATCCAGCATCAGTGCAAACGGCTCAGGGCTTGAGTCCAGCACCTGCCAGAGGGCCTGGGTATCGACGCGGGGGGATTGATTCATGCTGTGACTCCGGTATCGCTGGCTTCCACTATCATGATGGCCAGATCGCTGATTTGGTAAATTCTCAATTGGTCCTTGGACAGACTGGCATCGGCTTTAAGCTGCACGCCTGAGGCAGTGCGCTCAATGGCGGTGATATGCAGCTCCAGTGACATCTGCTGATTGTGTGGGGTGATCTGGCCGCGGTATTTCCACTTCACCAATGATTGCGGCCAGCTGGATCTGGGGCTGACAAACTCATCCCCAAGACCCGTTTTTATGGCAAAGGCCTGCAGCAGCTCCAGCATGGCTTCGACGCCCAATGAGCCCGGCATCACCGGATCCTGATGGAAATGGCAGGGGAAGAACCAGTCACTGGCATCTATGCTGCGCTTGCCATACACATAGCCAAGACCATGCTCACCGCCCGAGGCGACAATGGCCACACTGTCGACAAAGTTCAGCTGGCCCCCGGCCAGGTGCCAGTGCGGTTTGCCCGGCGGTGCATTGAAGGCATTGGCCGCGGTTAACTCAAGCTGGATATCGGGCTCAATGCCCTGTGTGACATGCCAGGGCTTGCGGGTTTGACCTCTGTCCAGCCCGGCCTGGTGGGTCAGGGCATGGTCATTGAAATAGCCAAATACCGCCTCGCCCTCGTAAAAGGGGACAACCGCCGCTTCAGTTTTATTGCGACTGCCAGCCTGACGAGTGCTCAGGGTAAATTTAAAGGTCTGAATGATATTGGCGCCGGCAAAGACAGTGCTGAGCAATTGGGTGTCATTGATGATGGTCTGGCCGCGCAAATCCACGGGTCGCAACAACCTGCCCTGACCATCCAGATTGCGGAAAAACAGCGGCTCATCCTGATAGCTGAGCGTTGTGCCCAGATAGCCGGACAGGAAGCCATTGGGCTGCAGCGCAATTTCCATCAGCACTGAGTAGGGCATCTGCGCCGGATGGCTGTTTGCCCTGAAATACCAGGCATCCGCCGGGACTTCATATTCGGCGCGGCAAGCTGATGGGGTCTTGAACTCGCCGCGCTGGCCGTCAATCCGGGTCACGCAGGTGGTCAGTTGCAGATCGCCGCAGGGGGTGCGCGGCGGCACCATGCCCCGGTATACCGCAAATTCAGGGCCAAAGCAGTGCTCGATATTGCCGGTGGCAAATTCAAACAAGTGCCAGGGGGTGAAGGGCAGGGTGTCCGGCTGTCGGTTGGCAAAGCGGGCCTGCTCAGGCGCCTGCACATGGGTAAAGGGGATCACCCCTTTATTGGTGGGCGCCTTAAAATCCGGGATTTTCTGCATCAGCGGGGCAGGCTCCAGCTCTGACAACCGGCTTTCAGCTACCGACGCTGAGTCGGATTTTCCATAACGGGTGCAGTTGGTTTCCTCTTTGAGCATCACCCCAAGATTCTGGAAATCCACCACCACTTTGCCGTTGAGCAGGATATCGATATTGGCTCTGGCTCTGGGGGTGGGATGCATACTCAGCTCGGTCACTTCCATGCGATAAGTGAGCATGCCGGATTGGGGCAGCACCTGGCCGCGGCAGCGCACTTTTTGCGGCGCATCAACCAAAGGCTGGAAGCGGCCATGGCCCATGGATTTATGCATGCCCAGCCACAACATATAAAATTGCAGCAGCTGGCCACAGCCCTCGGCCATCAGGGATCCCGCCATCACTTCATCATCCTTGAAATGGCAGGGAAAATACCAGTGATCCGGTGCCAGCCATTTGTGGCCTTCCACCATACCCAATCCCCAGGCCCCGCCCTGTGGATCCAGCGCACTTATCTGCTCGATCATCATAAACTTGCGGGAGGCAAAGCGCAGTGACTGCGGATTGCTGCCCGCTTGCGCAGCGTGACTCGGGCCAAAGCAAGTCACCAGATCGGCCCTGAGCAAAGCTTCCAGCTCCTCGCGGCTGAAACGGGTTTTGTGGCACTCAAGCAAAGGCGTGAAGCGGCTTTTCGGTGCCTGCTGTCTGGCGGTTTCTTCCGCCTGGGTGCGGATCACCCCTTTGCCATCTTCCAGCTCCCTGTCAGTGAAGAAACCGGCGCAGCCATTGTCCATTTTCAGGATCAACTGATCTCCCACATAACAGCGGTAGGAGAAGAAAAACAGCAGGGTATCGCCATTGCGGGCAAAGTGATTGATGGCAATATCGTATCTTAAGGTATCGCCGCCCCGGGGCAGATCGCCCAGGAAGGTCAGGGTGCAGTCCAGCAGCCGATAGACCCGCTCACCCCGGTTTTCAAAGTCGATGCCCAGATAGCTGATCAGCATCAAATCACACTGGCCTGACTCAACGGCCACTGCCCAGGGGATCTGGCCATCCACCAGGTAGGGGGCATCGTGGGGGATATCGTATTCAGTGGTCATGTTGCAGGGCTTGAAATCCTCCTGTTTGCTGAGGGTGGCGTCCAGTTTGGTGACTCGCGACACCAGCAGATAGTCCCTTGATGGCAGCCTGACGCGCCGGCGGAAACTGTCGATTTCGGCATACTGAGGACCGAACACTCTGGCGATATCGCCCTCGGCATACTCCAGCAGATCTTCATAGTCCCAGATGCAGTCTTTGCGCCCGGCGCCAGTCATAGGTGCCGGGGAGGCATGGTCGGCCGCTGCTGACTGGTCTGGCATTTCTGGCTGGGTCGATGTTCTGGGCGGCTGGGGCGATGTCGCGGGCGGTCTGGATAAACCAGCCAGATCAGCTGGTCGGTTAGTCGGCTGAATGGCCAACTTGGTTAGATGCCGGCGCAGCAGTACATCCGCCTGCGCAAGTCCGGCGCGTCTGGCATTGAGAAAGGCGAGATGCACCTCTGCCAGTTGCTGCCGGTGGGCGGTTAAAACCTGTTTGTCAGCGGCGCTGAGACTGGTGTTCATGTCAGTGACAGCGCCATGGGCCATCGTATTGGTTGAGCCTGCTGCCTTGTTGTTTTCATTTTCGTAGTCATTGTCTGTGTCTGTATCTGTATCTGTGTCTTTGTTTTTGGCACTGGCCCTGTGACTCAGCCCCGCTTTGATAACAGCCTGACGCACGAGGTCAGCAATATCATCGCCCCCAAGCGTGATGATTTTGGGCAGAGACGGCCCTTTGCGGTTGACCACAGGCTTTTGCAGTCGCGCTCTGAGCGCCTGCATTTGCAGGGGTGTTTGCTCAAGTAACAGTGCACTGTGAAACTCGCCTTCGATGGCGGTAATCAGGCTGGTTTGCGCATCGGATACCATGGCTGTCAGGGTGGCAAACAGCCCAGCGGCGGCACCGGGGTAGCCCAGCAACCTGGCCGGATAGCATATCGAATCGGCTGGCAGCGCCATCTTTGCCGTACTGTCTTTAATGCTGTCTTCAATACTGCTTTCAATACGGCCTTCACCTGCCACTGTTTCCGGCAAACTGCCACCACTGATGACCTGCAATTGTGGTGATGCAGCATGGCTGGTCAGCAGCGTATCGACCAGCTCGTTTTGCGTCTGTCGCAGATGCTGTATGGCGGGCGGGTTTGGGTCTGTCGGCACAGTGCGACCAAATAGCGGTAACTGCAGTGTGCCGTATCCCGCTGACGGGTGAGTCTGACTTTGACTCTGGCTTTGACTCCGGGGCTGAGCCAGCGTCAGCACCATGGCCCCGGCGCCATCGGCTGGCGGCAGTGATTTTTGCCCCAGCAGCACCCGCTCGGCGCTGCCGGCCAGGTCCACGGCGCACAGCACCACGGCATCGGCATCACCGGCGCGAAGCAGTTGGGCGGCGACTTCCAGCCCCCTGGTAAAGCCCAGTTCACCGGCCGACAGGGTAAAGGCCGGGCCGGAAAAGTCCCACAGTGCCGCCACTCTTGAGGCCATAATGTTACCGATAAAACTGGTGTACTGATTCAGCTGCGCCTTACCCAGCACTGCATCCATCACCAGTGGCTCGAGCGCGGCATATTCATCATCGCTGAGCTTTATCCCCAGATGGGAGAGATATTCAGGCAGCAGGGTATGCAGCTCGACCCGGCCGCGAAACTGATGCAGCTCAGGCTCGGTTTCCATGGCGACCAGCACGGCGGTTTTGCTGCCGGGCAGAAGGCCTGCATCCCGTATGGCTTCATCGGCCTGTTTCAGCAGCAGTAATTGCTGGGGAATAAGCCTGTCCTGCTCAGTGGCGGGCAGTTTGAACTGCATCATATCCAGCTCGAATTGCGCTATGTAGCCGCCAAGGGGGGGCTGAGTGTCTTTCGGGTGTGTGGGCAGCAGCGCCTGCAGCCCCTTCCAGCGCTTGGGTGGCAGCGGGCGCAGGGCGCTTTGTTGGGTGTGTAGCCTGTCAGCCAGCGCACTCAGGCTGTCGAGTGTGCCGATATGGGCGGCAAGGCCCGTGATGGTTAACGCCACGGATTGGGGCGATGACTTGGTTGGCTGTTGTGAAGGCCACCATTCTTTATCCGGCGGCAAAGCCTCGGCGCTTGTTGGTGTGAGCGGCTGATGGCTGAGCACCAGATGGGCATTACAGCCGCCAAAGCCAAAGGCGGAAACTGCGGCAATCTTATTCCGCTGTGTTGGTTTACTTGGGGTTGTATCAGATGGTTGAGCATCCCGGTGCTGCGGGCTGTCGGCCGTTTCATCCGCTTTGCCCGCCTGAGAGGGCCAGGGTTGAGGGCGGGTGATGATTTGCTGAGTCATGGGGTTGTGGTTTTCACTGCCTGCATTGTTGCCTGCACTGCTGACTGATTGCCCAGCCTGAATCAATCCCGGACTGGCAGGTACAGTGTCGTGGGCCATGGCCTGCAGGGTTTTGACCATGCTCACCATGCCGGCAGCCGTCAGCAGATGGCCGACATTGCCCTTGGCCGAGCCTATCAGCGGCAAGTTAGCCTCGGATTGGTCTGCCAAAAAACGCGCCATCGAGGCCAGCTCGACCCTGTCGCCCAAAGGTGTGCCTGTGGCGTGGCATTCAATCACTTCCAGCTGGCGTGGCGTCAGGCCTTTTTCACCGGCAATCTGCCAGGCGCGCTCGAACGCCGCCTGCTGCCCCTTGGGATTGGGGCTTAATACAAACTGGCCGCGGCCATCATTGGACAGCCCGACCCCCTGGATCACACCCAGAATGTTATCGCCATTGGCCCGGGCATCGGCCAGCCGTTTGATGACCAGTACCGCTGCGCCTTCACCGGCAAACAGCCCCTGAGAATCAGGTGAAAAGGGCGCGGATATGCCATTTTGCGGATAAGCCTGGAAAATCGAAAAGCCCATATGGACAAACAGCGGATCGGCGCCACTCAGGGCGGCAGCCAGCATCACATCGGCTTTGTCGTTGGCCAGATAATCACAGGCCAGACGGATGGCATACAGCGAGCTGGCGCAGGCGGCATCCAGACTGAAACTGCAGGGCCCCAGCCCCAGCGCCCGGGTTACCTGAGTCGCCGCATCTGAGGCGTTGTTGAGATTGATAGTGGGCGCTGATTGTTGCCGCTTAGCAGGCAATGGCGGCACGCCAGCAGCTTCCCGCAGAGCCGTTTGCACCCGCTGATGATACAGCGGCAGGCAGGCCGCATTGGTTTGCCTGTCCGGGAACGACAGGGCGCCCAGTATGATGCCGGTGCGCGGGCGCTGAGTGTCATCCACCGACGCCTGGTTAAGCGCTTCGCGGGCGCAGCTCAGCAGCCACTGGCGGCTGATATCCAGCGAAGCCAGCTCATCCGGCGGCAGGTTAAGCCCATCGGCATCGAAACTGAAGTCCCCGATAAAGCCGCCTTTGGTGCAATAAAACCGGTCACTTTCACCTTTGGCGCCGGTATAGGCCTGCACACTGGCGCCCAGTCTGGCGTCAGTCAGTTCGCTGCGGCAATCTGCACCGGCCAGCAACTGTTGCCACAGGGCTTCGGGGCTGGCTGCGCCGGGAAAACGGCAGGCCTGCGCGACGATGGCAAATTGCTGTTTGCCCAAATCAGGGTTAACGACTGCTGACATACTGGGTTTCCTGCGGCGCGGCGCCTGAGGTTGAAATGTGGGAGCGGACCCCCTCGCCAGGGGCTGAGAGGGTTCTGGCATGTACTGCCAGCGGGGCCCTGATGTTGACGCCCAGGGTGCGCAGCGCCGCAATACATTTGCGCAGACTGCGAATGGGCATTGCGCCTTTACTGTTGCAGGCGATGGTCTTTACCGGTTGCCAGCTTAATTGCTGATTGGCCAGCAGACTGGTGAGCTGGCGATCGGCGCCCACTTCAACAAACAATCGCGCGCCCTGATGAATTGCCCGGTTGATCAGCATGGGTAAGTTCAGCGGCTGGCACAGGGTATCGGCGATACTGTCGGCGATGTACTGGCTCAAATCCTGGGGCGCGAGGTGCAAACTGCTGAGTGCCGGATTGATCGCTTGTGGCTGTGAGGCGCTGAAAAACAGGCAATGGCGCAGTAATCGCGGGCTCTGGGTATTGAGCTGGTAAAACGCCCGCATCGACTGGTGCAGCAGCCAGGCTGCCGGCGTGTGCATGGCGGTCACCAGTGGCGAGGGGATTGCCGTGCATCCCAGCGCATCAATGACAGCCTGTACCTGGCGGGTATCACCGGCCAGAATGCAGGAGTCGAAATGGCGCACCGGCACATACACCCGACAGGTCTTCCCAAACAAGGTCTCTATTTGCTGCTGCACCGAATCGTAACTGGCTCTGAGCAGATAGCAGCCCCAGTCAGGCGTTGGCTGTGTGCCTGATGCTCCTGCGTCGTAAGATGGGGGTTGCCACAGCGCCTGCACAGCCCGCAGTGGCCCCGACAGTTCATGGCTGAACAGCGCTGATTCCAGCGTTGGCCGGATCAGGGATTCAGGTGACTGCCATATGCCCAGCGAAGCCCACATGCTGATCTCGCCCATGGAGTAACCCAGCGCCATGTCCGGCGCCAGCCCAAATTCACGGCAAAGGATTTGGCTCAGCAGCCAGGACTGGCCCACACCGGCCACGGCCTGCTGCGCCAGTGGCAGCGATTGGTTCTGGCTGGTGCGATTGGCCTGTGGGCCGGTGGATTGCAGAGTATCTGCCTGTAACATCTCCGCCTGTAACATCTCCGCCAGGGGCAGTGACTTATTGACCTCAAACAGTTCGGGGAAGTACAGGTGCAACCCCTGATACATACCGGCCCATGCGGTACCGACACCCGGATAGATAAAGGCCAGCTCGCCGGGCCTGCAGCCCTGATTGGCCGGACAGTAACAGCTGCCACCCGGGGTTTGCAGCCAGACGGTGGGGCGGGTCTCGATATGGCGGATGAGTCCATCAAGTTCCGCTTCCAGTGCCGCCATGGTGTCGGCCACCACCACAGCCCGGCAGCCGGTACCCTGAGGTAACAGGGTATTGTGTCTGTGCCAGGTATTGAGCGCGGTGCGCTCGCCGGTATCCCTGTGTAACTGGGTGGCCAGTTCGGCAGCGCTTTCGGCGCTGTACTCCAGCCAGTAGCGGGCAATCGGGCGCGGCGGCAACAGGGCACTGCCCTGGGTCAGCGTGAGGGTATGCACTGTTTGGCCGGGGATCTCATCCTCTATGCTTTGACCGTGCAGGCGTAATTGCACTTGGCGGCGATCGCCCGGTTCACAGAACCAGTACTGGCCGGAAAAGCAGATGCTGCTGCCTGTGGCATCGTCAGGGGGCATGTCAAAGGCAGGTTTGTCGGCGCAGTTGTGGGTATAGACGTCGGCATAGTCGTCGGTATGGTCGCTGACATTAGCGCCGGTGCGGCCACCCGCCAAGGGGGCTGGCGGCAGATCCCGGGCCGCCAGCGAATGGCAAAGCTGCCTGAGCGCGGCAAAGCCCTGATGCGCCGGGATGTGATATTCCAGCATCTTGCCAGCAGCTTTACCGGCAGCTGCCAGCGGGATGCTGTCTATTTCAGCGGCTGATGTCGGTTCGGTATGCAGATACAGCCGGGCATGGGGATGCTGCTTTAATTTCAGCGCCTGACGGCTGTCCATCAGCCAAATCATGCCGGGGTGTTCGCTGGCCTTACCCTGTGCGCCCGTGATGCCCGCGGCGGTTAGACAGATCAGCGAGCCCTGCGCCTCATCCAGCAGGGCTCTGGCCTGTAACAGGGCCGGCAGTAGCTTATCGCATGGCAGGCTGACGGTTGCTGGCCGGGGCTCTGCTGTTGATGGCATAGTCAGAAACAGCGCCAGCGGCGCATATGAGGTTGCCGTCATGGCTGCTCCACTGTGGCCGTATTGCGGCTTGCGCCTGTATGGCCCACGGCCCGGCTGTTGAGGCGGGTGTGGCTCAGGGTCAGTTTGATGCCCTTGAGCAGCACCAGAGTGCGTCCCTGTTCATCCAGCAGCGCCGCATCGCACTGGAAGGTATGACTCATCAAAGTGGCGTTATGTATCCACAGCTGAGCCGGCGCGTCATCCTTGGGATTGCAGTCCATTACCTGGCTAAAGCCCTTGTGCAGGCTCAGTTTGCCAAAGGCCACGGGCAGGCTGTCCTGACCGCTCAGTTCATGGGCCAGTACCAGTGCGCCCTGCAGCATGGCATCCAGCGCGCAAATTCGGCGCCAGCTGGTGCTGAACAGACCTGACTCCGGCTGGGGCGCAGGCAGTTTGACCAGGGCCAGCAGCTGCGACTCGCGAATGGCAAACCGGCGGATAAGCTGCAGGCCTTCGCCATGAAACAGCGGCCCGTTCTGGTAACACAGGCGACCATCCAGCGGCTGCTGTGCCAGCGCCTGACGTATGCGTTTGGGCACGCCTTTGGTCACTGGTGCGGCGCTGTTGCTCATGCGTGCCCGATAACCCGGTCGTCCATCAGTACTCAGCAGCAGCTGACCATCCTGCACCGTCAGTGCCAGAGCGGCGCTGCTCTGCTCATCAAAGACCAGTCCTTTGAGCAGTTGATAGTCCGTCAATTGCTGCCACTGGCTGTGGTCGTCGGCAGCATCCAACTCTTCGGTCATGGCATCCAGCATCAGGCTCAGGGCGCAGGCGGTGGGCAGCACGGGATTGCCCAGCACCGCATGGTCCTGCAAGAAACCATGGTCATCCAGCTTCAGTTGCCAGTCGCGCTGTGGCAAGGATTCCTGCGGTTGTTCCTGCAGTGGGAGCTCCATTGCTGAATCGCCTGGTCCAGTTTTGTTATCGGGATCTGCTTTGCTATCTGATTCGGCAGCGTGACTGTCGATTGCGCCAGTCATACTGTCAACGTCAGCCGGTTGCGAACCCTGTTTATCCGAGCCCTGCATATCTGAACCAACAAGGCATTGCAGCAGACCGTCATGCAGCACCTGAGAGGCGAACAGGGCGGCGCCAGCGGCTCTTGGGATCACATACACGCCACGGCTGGCGAACATGGCTTTGAGACTGGCACTGACCATGCCGCCATCCCAGGGGCCCCAGTTGAAACTGGTGACTTTCAGCGCCGGGTAATGGGTTTTCAGTTCAATGGCTTTTTTGTTCAGTACCTCATTGGCCATGGCGTAATCGCTTTGACCGGCATTGCCATAGAAGCCCGCCGCCGATGAGAACAGGCTGATAAATTTGAGCGAGTCCATATCCAGCACGGCCAGCAGATTATTCAGTCCGGCCACCTTGGTATCGAACACCCGGTGGAACTGACTCAGGGTCTTCTCTTCAATGCGCTTGTCAGCCAGTACGCCGGCGCCATGGATAAGGCCGCTGAAGGGGCGCAGTGACACCAGAGGTGTCAGGCTGGTGGCGACATCATCGGCGTTGGTAATGTCCAGCGGCAGGTACTCGGCGCTGGCGCCCAGCGCGGCAAAACGTGCCAGCGCTTCACGGATGGCCAGGGTGTTTTGTACCGGCAGCAGCAGGGCATCCAGGGCTTTAGGTGTTACTTTTTCACCGGTTTGCTGCAGATGGGCCAGCAGCGCCGTTTTCAGTTTGGTATCTGTCGGTTCGCTATCGCTCAGTCCGGCAGGGATTACGCTTTGCGCCCAGTCCGGCAGGGTGCTGAGCAATTCGCTGCGGCCCAGCAGCACAAAATGGCTGCCGCTGTGAGCCGCCAGAGCCAGTGCGCAATCCAGAGTGACCCCTTTGGCGCCGCCGCTAACCAGAATGGTGTCACTGGTGCCAAGCTGCAGTTCCGGCTGGCATTTGCCGCTTCCCGCCGCCGCAGGCTTTAAGGTGGTGCGGATAAGATGGTCCTGGGTACCTGCGATACAGGTTTCTACCTGAATGCTGCGGTGCAAAAGTTCATCCATCACCAGCGTGGCGAACGTGTGCGGGTCAATTTCCGGGCTGATATCCAGCGCCCGGCAATGCACCTGCGGCCACTCGTGGCTCAGGGTTTTGCAAAGGCCATGCAGCGCCGCGGCCATCGGGGTGACCTCGCCGTTGAGATACCCCATTCCCCCATCCTGACGGGTCACAGTGGTAAATACCGGGGTGTGGGCCTGGTGCAGCGCCGCTGAGTAGTGCGCAGCCAGCAGCAGCGCCAGTTGCAATGTATGCAGCTGCTCTTCATCGGACTGCAGTGGGCAGCTGAGTACCAGGATGGCGCCTAAAGGCTCGTTCAGCTGGGCCGACAGCTTATCCAGTTCAGCGATGATGTGGGCTTGTGCGGTTTCGGGGTCTGCCGCCAATTGCCCGTCATTCAGCAGCTGACTCAGGTCGATGCGGGCAACGCCTGCCGGCAATGCCGACTGGATATAGGCAGACAGTACCACAGGCTCAAGGCCGGTTTTCAGACATTGCTGCGCCAGCTCACCGGCATGATGACCATCATCGACAATCAGTATGCTGCCCTGCAGTGTCAGTGCTTCAGCCAAAGGCGCTGCGCCTACCAGTTCAACCCCGCTAAAGGGCGGCAAATCGGCTGAGGTAAGGGGGGCTGGTGGCAACAATGCTGCCAGTGTGGATGCCTTGCTTTGTGGGATATCTGTCTGTGAAAAAAGCAATTCCTGCTGTGAGCCTGAGGCAATCTCTGGCTCATGCTGCGACGCGCTGATGTGTGTTGGCGGTGTTGGCTTTTTTTGTGCCTCTGCTGTATTGCCTGCAGCGGCAAGCAGCACAGTGATTTCACCCAGGGTGCGGCATTCTGCCATGGCCTCTGCGCTGAGGGGCGGCAACTGCGGCAGGGCATCCTGCACCGCGCCGAGAATTTCCACCCTCTTGATGGAGTCGATGCCCAGATCCGCTTCCATATCCATCGACAGCTCGAGCATCTGCGCCGGATAGCCGGTTTTGTCGGCCACGCCCCCTAGCAGCACGCTGATCACGTCCGGTGCACTGGCGTCGGCAGGCTGGGCCAGAGGTTTTTCCGGGACCACAGCCTGAGTCACAGCCGGAGCGGCTTGTATCATCTGCTCGCAAATTTGCCCCAGGGTGCGGCATTCAGCCATGGCATCTGCACTCAGCGGCGGCAGCTGCGGCAGGGCATCCTGCACTGCGCCGAGGATCTCCACCCGTTTGATGGAATCTATGCCCAAATCTGCTTCCATATCCATGGACAGCTCCAGCATCTCGGTCGGATAGCCGGTTTTATCGGCCACTACCGCCAGCAGTGTCGGGACTATTTCGATGCCGGGTTCAATGCCCTGTTCAATGGCGGGGTCAATGCTGACAGCAGTATTGTTGGCCAAGCTGTCAGTCGAATGGTCAATAAAAGTTGCATCGACACCTGCGGCAGTTGGCAGGCCTATCTGGATTTGCGCCAGCACCTGACTCAGGGTGCGGCACTCGGCCAGTACCTCAGGACTCAATGGCGGCAGCTGCGGCAGCGCATCCTGCACTGCGCCGAGGATCTCCACCCGCTTGATGGAGTCGATGCCCAGATCTGCTTCCATATCCATGGACAGCTCCAGCATCTGAGCCGGATAACCGGTTTTATCGGCCACTACATTGAGCAGTACCTCCTCGGCTGAGGCGTTCACGCGCTGGACGGAAACGCTGGATGACTCGTTTCGCTGAGCGGTTTGACTAATCGGCAGCGCCATTTTGTTTACCGGCAGTGCCACGTTGTTTGCCGCCGGAGATATATCGTTTACCGGCAGCGCCGCGTTGATGGCCTCCTGTACCTGCGCCAGCGTGCGGCACTCGGCCAGCACCTCAGGACTTAAGGGCGGCAGCTGCGGCAGGGCATCCTGCACCGCGCCGAGGATCTCCACCCGCTTGATGGAGTCTATACCCAGATCCGCTTCCATCTCCATGGAGAGTTCCAGCATCTGGGCCGGATAGCCGGTCTTGTCGGCCACCACCGCCAGCAGGGTAGCTGTAATGTCCGGCGCTTTGATGTCAGGCGCTTTGCTGTCTGACTTTGTACGCTCTGGCGTGTTGGCGCTGACAGAAGCCTGCTGCTCAATATTGGTGCGGTGGCCGGGATGGGGGGCAGCTGCTGCGTTAATGGGATACTGCGGCTGTGGCGATGGCGCAGCCTGAACCTGCGAGACCTGCGAGACCTGCGAGACCTGCGAGATTGGGTGAGTCGTAATACTCGCTGTTTCCAGACCATGCTGCCCGGTACTTACATGCTGTCCGGCTGTGAGTTGTGTCAGCCAGGCCTGATGGATTTTCAGGGTTTCTGACTGATGCTGGTGGAACAGCTCCATGGCGCGCACCAGACTGTCGGGGACCGGCAGGCCGTCCTTTGCCAGCTGCAGCTGCGCCTGCATCAGTGCATTGAAGGTGTCATTGTACTGCTGTGGGATGGCCAAAAATGCCTGATGCACCCGGGCGGCTTCCGATTGTGCATTGAACAGTCCTGCCAGCGCAGTATCAGTACCTGTGCCATAAGCCGGGGAGACAGTGGCAGGCTCTGGTGTCACCCGGGCAGCACCCGGAGATTGAGTATTCATGTTGGATTGGGCACTCATTGGCGGTTGGGCACTTATTTGTGATTGGGTACTTTGGGGGAATAAGGAAGAAGGCACGATGTTCTCAACCACCTTTTCAACAATTTGGGTTTGGAACCGGGGCGTTATTTTGCCCTGTTGCAGCGATGCCATGGCCTTTTGCGCCGTAGCCGGACTGACATAATGGGCGCCGTTCAAACGGATATTCATGGGTGATGGCGTCACCTGATGACGTTTGTGGGTCACCGCCCAGGTATCGGGATTGCGCATCGCCTGACCTGCCACCGCCAGTTGCACGGCGGCGTGTTTAAGCTGCCAGTCATCGCCATGACGCGAGTCGGCAGAGTTGACGGGTGACGGATTGACGCTGAGGATCAGCAGCTCGCGCGCAGCGCTGTCCTGGGTCGCAGGCAGCGTGGCAAAGTAGTCATCGGCAATCGCCTTAACCAGTTTGCTTTGGGTGTTTTTCGGGCCAAATTCAACAAACTGCCGACAGCCTGCCGCCAGCATGCCGCGGATCTGGCTGACATAATCCACCTGACTGAGCATGTGCTCAGATAGCTGCGCGGCGATATTCTCCCCATAGGGCTGGCCGGTTTGATTGCTCCACACCTCAGTGGTTGCCGCCAAGATGGGGGTGGCGTTAATCACATTGGCAAACTGACTGGCGGCCTGCGCCATCATAGGGGTGTGGAAGGCACCGGCGACTTTGAGGCTGACCGCCTGAATACCCAGCGCTTTGAGTTTGGCGGTGACTGACTCAAGGGCGCTGATTTCTCCGCCCAGCACCCACTGGCGGGGGGAGTTGATGTTGGCGATTTGTACCTGCGGGTTTTGGGAGAGCAGAGTTTTCAGTGTGGCTTTCTGTTCATCATCATTGAGCCCCACCGCGGCCATGCTGCCCTTGGGTTCTTGCCCGGCAGCCTGCGCCATCGCCTGGCCCCGCGCCAGTGACAAACTGCACAGGGCGTCATCATTCAGCGCACCGGCGGCCCACAGGGCGGTAAGTTCACCATAGCTGTGACCGGCAGTCATATCGATACCCAGGCCAGCTTGTTTGAGCAGGGTAAACTGGGCGGCACTGAGGGCGCCAATGGCGCTCTGGGCGTAGCGGGTGTCGGTCAGCGCCTGCTTTTGGGCCAGGCGGCCTTCATCATCAAAGGCTTCAAAGGGATACATGACTTTGGACAGCGGCCGTAGTTGCTTGGCCGTGAACGCCTGATCAAAGCGGCTCAGCCACTGGCGCACTTCGGGGTACAGGCAGGCCAGTTCCCGCCCCATCTGCAGGGTCTGATTGCCCTGACCGGTGAACAGCGCCGCCAGTTTGCCGGTAAGTGCATGGGGACGGAAACTGACCCCGCCCGGCAGTTCCCAGGCTTGCTGATTGTTTGCGGCCCGCGCTTCATCCGTCAGCTTTGCATCTGTCAGCTTTTCATAGGCTTGGGTCAGCAACTCCAACAGTTCATCCGCCTGGTTGACGGTAAAGCCAATTCTCGGGTGCTCAGAGGGGCAGGGGGCCAGCGGGTACTGGCGGCACAGGGCGTCAAAGCTGTTACTGTCTTGCTTCAGCCGGTCAATGGAATCTTTTAACAACAGACTCAGCGCGTCCATGGAGACGGCGCTCAGCAGCAATGTTCTGGCAGACTGGCGCAGCCGGTACGCCCGGCTGTGCTCCGGCTGATACTCCTCCAGCACGATATGGAAATTGGTGCCACCAAAGCCGAATGAGGAAATACCGGCGCGCCTTGGGGTATCGCCATCTCTGAGCCAGGGGGATGGCTGAGTGGAGAGGAAGAAAGGCGACTCAGACAGCGCCATTTTCGGGTTGGGACGACGCACATTGATGGTGGGCGGCAACACTTTATGATGCAGTGCCAGCGCCGCTTTGATCACCCCGGCAGTACCTGCGGTGGACTTGGTGTGGCCTATCTGGGATTTGACTGAGCCCAGCGCGATATGCTGCCTGCGCTCACTGTCATTATCTTGCTCATCGCGGCTGAACACACTGGCAAGCCCGGCAAATTCAGCCACATCCCCCGCCGCTGTGCCTGTGCCATGGGCTTCAATCAACCCCACGCTGCAGGGGGCAAAACCGGCATCATCGTAGGCGCGCTTGAGTGCCTGCGCCTGACCTTCGGAGCGGGGCGCATAAATGCTCTTGAAGCGGCCGTCGGAGGAGGCACCTATGCCCTTGATGACGGCATAGATACGGTCGCCATCGCGCTCGGCATCTTCGAGGCGTTTCAGCGCCAGCATGCCAATGCCTTCGCCTATCATCATGCCTTTGGAATCTGCATCGAACGGCTTGATATGCTCATCTGCGGTAAAGGCCGGGGTTTTGGAGAAACTCATGTACATATAAGGCGAGTTGTCGGTGCACACGCCGCCGGTGATCATCATGTCGCTGCGGCCGTCTACCAGCTCACTCAGTGCCATGCGCATGGCCGCCAGCGAGCCGGCGCAGGCGGCATCCACCACACAGTTCATGCCACCGAGATTGAAGCGGTTGGCAATCCGTCCGGCGATCACATTGCCCAGCGAGCCGGGGAAGGCATTTTCCTGCCAGGGAATGTACTGATCCTGGAATTTACGGATCAGCATGTCGCAGTCTTCATCGCTGATGCCGCTGCTTTTAAAGATTTTCTTCAGCACAGGATATTGCAGCCGGGCATTCATGGCCTGACTGATCTTCTGTCCGCCGCCTATGCCCAGGGTGATGCCCACCCGGCTTCGTTCATAGCTTTGCTCATCCGCTATGCCAGCGTCGATCAACAGATCCCGGGCGACCAGCAAGGCCAGCAGCTGAGCTGTGTCGGTTTGCTCGAGAATATTGGGCGGCAGGCCGAAATCCAGCGGATTGAATTCCACCTCAGGTAAAAATCCCCCCCGCTGACAGTACACCTTATCCGGGGTATTGGGATCGGCATCGAAGTAGTCCCTCGGGTCCCAGTGGCTGTCCGGCACCTGAGTGATGGCATCGATTTTATCGACGATCAGATCCCAGAATTCATCCAGATAGCTGGCCTTGGCAAACAGGCTGGCCATGCCAACAATGGCCACCGGCGTGTCTTTGAGGCGACGGCCAAGGCGGATGTCCTGTTCCTGACTGCCATGCTCGTGACTGGCAGACTTGTGACTGCCGCGTTGATGATGGGAAGCGGTTGGGCTATCAGGATGGCTCATCGTGAGTCTCCGTATGGTGGTTGCCGTCGGGGCAAAGGGGATCGGGTGTCGCCCTGAGGGCTTTATTGATATCCGCATCCGGGAAGCGGATCAGAAACTTACGATAATTGCGGGCCAGCAGTCGCCTGAGTTTGTAGGGCCCGTGGGCCAGCACATAGGCGATGTAACGGTCGGCGGCGCGGGCATCTGAGTCTGAGTAAATGTCCACATACACCCAGTCGAGTTGCGGCTCAAGGCCTATCATGACTGAGCAGGCGGGTCCCTGTGGCAGCGGAATATGCATGGCTTCAACCTGCACCACCTGAGACTCTCCCAACGTGCGGGCCAGCGTGGTCGCATTGAGGGTATAGCGCTCGGTACTGTGGCTGCGATACACGGGCAGACGGGTAAAATGCTTTTGTGGCAGGGCATCGCTGGGCTCAATCTCGCCGATACGCGACACATTGTGGCGCTTGAGACAGCGGGCAAGGCCGGAGCGGGACACCGCCGGGTTGATAAAGGTGCGGGTGACCTCAAGCAGTTTATCCAGCGTCAGTTTGAGCTGGTATCTCAGTCCCACAACCACATATTCCTGCGCCGGCGTCAGAGTGGTATTGAGATGGTGCGGGGTATGGTCTCTGTCCTCAATATCACTGCGTCGGCGCCATTTGCGCACCGTGGCTTCACTGATATTGAGGATCTGCGACAATTCACGCACGCTCAGCGGTGAGTCCTGAATAAAGCGACGCATCTGCGGCGTAGTGTGACGGGCGCTGATTTTTCCCTTAACGGCAGCCGTTTTTGGCGGCTCCGGTGGCAATGCCATTGCGCTTCCCTGTGTTGCAGTATCAGGTGGGACTGAAATACCTCGCTCTGTGCTGAGTGCGGGTTTATCCCCTGATACTCATGTTTTTCCTGTTTTGGTTGAGCCAAGGTTAGCGGACAATTGGCGGCGAAACAATCAGGCGGGACTTAAAAGTTAATAATCATGTTACATGTTGGCAGCAAATCGCCCTGATGCAGCAATTGGGTTGTGACGCTTATGCGCTCAGCTTGCATTAGGCTGTATACCCCGGGATGCAGGCTAGGTTGGATTTAGATTGGGGTTAGGTTGGGGGAACACGGCAGGCTGCGGTTATCGCCTGTCGCCCCGGCTTGTGCGACAATCTTAACGTCTTTCAGTTAATGGATATTTTTCGATGCTGGCTTCGCTGCACCTTTGGCTCATTCCTCTCAATCCGCTGCTGGCTTCTGTGCGGCCATTACCCGGGGACGATGTGCTGCGGACCAGTTTGAGTGACGCTGAGCGTGAGCGATTGGCCGGCTTTACTCATGCCAGTGCCAGGCGTGCCAATTTGCTGTCCCGTGGCATGTTGCGTCAGGTGTTGAGTCAGCATGGGCCGCTTGCGCCTGCAGACTGGCAATTGCAGATCGGGCCGCAGGGCAAACCGGCACTTGCAGATGCTCAGCGTGATGCCCTCCGGCTGGCTTTTAATGTCAGTCACAGTGGTGATTGGCTGGCTATTGTAGTGCTGTGCGGCGCGCAGCAGGGTCAGGAGCTGGGGGTGGACATTGAACGTGTTCGCCCAGGAGTATCCACCGACAGTGTGATGAGCCGCTTTTTTGCGCCAGTGGAAGTGACGCAGCTCAGCAGCCTTGAGGATGCCCAAAGGCGTCAGGCGTTTTTTGATTTGTGGGCACTGAAGGAGTCCTTTATCAAGGTCACGGGACAGGGGCTTGCCTGCCCGCTGGACAGCTTTGCGTTTGAGATCAGTACGCTGGGTTGTGAGCCAGCACCAGCCGGACAAAATGTGCCGCTTGCGCCTGCCAATCATGGCTTGCAAGCCACTGAGCAAGGAGTAGCATGGAATTTCGTCGCTCTGTCCGGCGCTCAAACTCAGGGCTTTGGCAGTCGCTTTGCCCGCCTGACAGATGAATATCGGGTCGCTCTGACCACCTGTGCCTCGCTGAATGATGTCCCTATCCAGAGTCGTTATTGGTAACACGGGTTTTTCATCGATAACAACCGGTTAAAAACATGCGCCCGGTCAACTTTTGAAGCTGATGCAGTCCGTATACTCGATTCAGGACTGCAGAGGAAGGTTCACTCGGGTCGTCGCATCTCTTGTTATTCAGCTTCCTGCCGGAAGCTTTGTCGGGTGCATCAGTGACTTGTCTCTGTGGCGATTGCCTGCTGCAGAGTCTGCACGGGCCAACGGGTAGCTTTCCCAGTACAAGGAGGCCACACTATGGCTGAGTATCGCACCGGACAAATCCGCAATTTTGCCGTGTTGGGACACACGGGGGCGGGTAAGTCCAGCTTGCTGGAGGCGCTGCTGTATGGCGCCAGGACGATTGCCCAAAAGGGCAGGGTCGATAAAGGCACTAACCATGCCGACTTCACCCCACAGGAAAAAGCACACCAACACTCTCTCGAACCTTCCTTCCTCAACATCGACCTCAACGGTTACCACATCAATCTGATAGACACCCCGGGATTACCTGACTTTTTCGGCAGGGCATTGCAGCCGCTGCCTGCGGTGGAGTCCGTGCTGTTGGTGATCAATGCGGCCAATGGCATTGAAAGTGTCACTGCCAGAGCATTCAGTGCCGCACGCGCCCAGGGGAAGGCGGTGATGCTGGTGGTCAACCATATCGACGGCAACGAAGCCGGGCTGGCGGCGTTACTTGATGCCATTCAGCTGCAGTTTGGTCCCCGTTGTTTGCCGGTGAATCTGCCGGGACTGGACAATGATGTGGTGGATTGTTATCTGCATCCTGATTTCCATGCCAAAACGCTGTTTTCCGATGTGTCTTCCGCTCAGGAGCGACTGGTGGAAACTGTACTGGAGGAAGATGACCAGCTGATGGAACTCTATCTGGAGCAGGGCGAAAGTCTGACTCCGGAGCAACTGCATGAGCCACTGGAAACTGCACTGCGTATGGGACACCTGGTGCCCGTATGTTTTACCAGCGCTGAAACCGATACCGGTATCAGCGAATTGCTGGAGCTGCTTATTCAGCTGATGCCCAATCCCAGAGAGGGTAATCCGCCGCAGTTCGTGAATGGCTTTGGTGACAGGGCTCGGCCGGTCGAAGTCAGTACCAAATCCACTGACCATGTGCTGGCCCATGTGTTTCGGGTCAGTATCGATCCCTATTTTGGTAGGATAGCTGTGATGCGGGTATATCAGGGGCTGATCACCAATGGCATGAAGCTGTTCGCCGGCGTTGACCGAAAGCCCTTTAAGGTCACTCATCTGCTGACCCTGCAGGGCGA
Source organism: Shewanella sp. GXUN23E (assembly GCF_050865035.1). Taxonomy (NCBI): domain Bacteria; kingdom Pseudomonadati; phylum Pseudomonadota; class Gammaproteobacteria; order Alteromonadales; family Shewanellaceae; genus Shewanella; species Shewanella sp. GXUN23E. The sequence continues at coordinate 68,956 of NZ_JBOZWP010000025.1, forward strand.
TAAACAGGTTGAGATGGGGCAGGCGGTGCCCGGTGATATCTGCGCCATTGCCAAAATCGATGAGCTGGAAGTGGGCTCTGTGCTGCATGACAGCCATGATGAAGATGAATATCACCTGCCTTCACTGGCGTTGCCACAACCGATATTTGGGCTGGCGGTGTCCTCCAGGCGGCGCGGCGATGAGCAGAAGATTGCGGAGGTACTGGGCAAACTGGTGGCTGAGGATCCCAGTCTGAGCATCGCCCGCAATGAAGCGGAAGGGCAGACTGTACTGCAGGGGCTGGGTGATTTGCACCTGCAGATTGCACTGGAAAAAGCGCTGCAGGTATTCAAAGTGGACATGGATACCCAAAAGCCGGCGGTGGCTTACCGGGAAACCATTCTGGGGCAGGCAATCTGCAGATACCGACACAAGAAACAATCCGGCGGTGCCGGTCAGTTTGGTGAAGTGGAACTGCGGGTTGAGCCTCTGCCGCGCGGAGCCGGCTTTCAGTTTGAATCCAAAGTGGTGGGCGGTGCGATACCCGGCCAGTACATACCTGCGGTGGAAAAAGGCGTGCGTGAAGCGATGCGTGCCGGGGAGCTGGCCGGATTCCCGGTGGAAGACATTAAAGTGACTGTGCTCGATGGCAAGCATCACAGCGTGGATTCCAAGGAAATCGCCTTTGTTATGGCCGGTAAAAAGGCGTTTATGGATGCGGTAGCCCAGGCCAGTCCCGTCATTCTTGAGCCCATAGTACAGCTGCAAATCAAGGTTGACTCCTCTCAGGTGGGGGATATTACCGGTGATATCAGCAGCCGTCGCGGCATGGTGTGCGGCACAGAAGCGCTCAATGATGGCTGTGTGGTGGTCAGTGTTGAAGCGCCATTGGCGACTGTGGATGATTTTGCGACCCGGCTGAAGTCCATTACAGGCGGTGAAGGGGAATACACCATGGTGTTTGCCCGTTATGAACCTGTGCCGGAAAACGTGCAGCAACAGATAGTTGCCGATAAGGCATAGTGGAGTTTGGATGTCCCTGTGTTATGCCGTGAGACAGGAGGTGAAAAATCCAGAGATTGATGTCAGGTTGGCAAGAAATAAGCTTGCATTGACTTTGTTTGATACCGGGGCCGATACTCAAAAGGCAGAAGGATATTATTGGCAAACAGCATTCTGTTTTGACCTGCCAGTATGGTCCCGGGTGACGTCGGATAGTCCGGTTTGTCACAGCAGGGAGAAAGCAAGCAGGCACTGCAAATTCAGTTTGTACCTGTAAGCAGCACCAGAGCTTTAACGCCAGGTTATCGAACCTGAGCAACGCCAGTGGCATAACCGCTTTGTTGTTGCCCGGGCGACCAGTCAGATAGTAGATTGGCCATAGACGTGCCGATATATTGCCCGGATTGAACCGGTCGAAAGACGTGTCGCCCTGAGGTATGAGATGTTCACTTTTGACAAAGGAGGCGAACTGAGTTTGAGTCATATCAGCGTAACAACCCAAACAGCGCCTTTCGGCGCTGTTTCCTTTGATACATTCAATCGCACAGTGACATCAGTACTTGGCTTCCAGCGTCAGCCATAGCTTGTCTGTATCAGCACTGAAGGCATAACCGGCATCGGCACCACTGAAGGCGGCGTATTTGACACTGGCTTCATAGTATTTGGCAAACTTGTAACTGGCGCTGACACCCCACTCCTGGCCCATGTCCACCTTGCCGCTATCGGATTCAAAGCTGTGGTAAACCGCGAGCAGATCGATGCCTGCAAGCTTGGTATCCAGTGCCAGATAGCTGTCTTTAATACCTTTGTCCCAGTTGCCGGCGCCGCCGAACAGGAACTTATCCGTCCAGCCCTGAAACTTGTGCAGGGTGGCCAGCGGCGTGATAAAGCCTGCTTTACCGTCATCTGAGCCCAGCACTTCATGGCCCAGTTTGACGCCAAACAGGGAGAAGTCCGCTTTGGCTTCGGCAAGGTAGTAGTCGGCATCATAATTCAGCAGATTGTTGTGGGCATTACTCTGGGTAGCGTATTCCAGTGCATAGCTCAGACCGACAGGAGCAAATTTGGCGTTGCCTGTCAGGCGAAGACCATAAGTATCTGTAGAGAAGCGGGCGACTGCCAGATTATCGATTAGATAGGCATAGGCGGTAAGTTGTACTTGCTCAAGGGCTGCATAGTGCAGATTGATTAAGTGGGTTTTGTTTTTGTGATCTGATTTGCCTGAGTCTTCACTGAAGATGCGATTGACGTTGTTGATATAACCATAAAAGGCGGTCAGATCTGTGATGCCTGAGCTCACAGCGGTGAAACCATCATAGGTTTGCTCATTCTGGCGGAATCCAACGCCCCCCACGAAACGCTGGTTATCCAGCAGGATCCGCTGACGGCCATATTTGAGCAGCGAATCCGCCGGAGCGCGGTAACCCAGGTAAGCCTGGTTGATTTCGGTGTACTCATAATCAGCGATCAGTGGCTCTTCATGACTGGCTCGCACATCATCGACTTCCGTCATCACAAACAATTTGTAGATGTCACTACTTTGATAACTCAGGCGGGTTCTCAGGGTTGTTTGATCTTCTTTGGCCAGCGGTTCCATATCCACCTGCTCATAGCGGGCGCGGAATTGCAGATTCAATTTGGCATTATCGATAAGCGCAGTTTTCAGTTCATCAGCCTGAGCAGATACAGATCCCAGTACAGTACTTATTGCCAGCGCAGTGACGGTTATTCTCATTATTTCTCTCCAGACAGGGTAGGGCTTAGCGGAGAGTGTTGTGGTTTGGTGCTTGCTGTTTTTTGATCTAAAACAAAATGTATTTGAAAATTAAAATGCTGTTAACGAAATGGGATCCTGGTCAATGACGTGTATATACAAAGTGGTATATATTTTTTGGTAGTTTTTAATCTTGACTGTGTTTTAAAGCCCCGACATTTTTTTCGGGGCTTCTTTTTGTCTGTCACCCGATATTACTGGCGGGCCAAACGCTGGCTTTCCGGTGCATGTTCAAAGTCACTGCGAAATGGGTTGATATCCAAACCACCGCGACGGGTGTATCTGGCGTAGACAGTAAGCTTACTGCAGTGACAAAAACGTTTTAAATCCATGAAAATACGCTCTACACACTGTTCATGGAATTCATTGTGCTGACGGAAAGAAATCAAATAACGCAGCAATTTCTCGCGATCAATTTTAGGCCCCTGATAACGGATCATCACACTGCCCCAGTCCGGTTGCGAGGTGATCAGGCAGTTGGACTTGAGCAGATTGGAGTTGAGAGTTTCTGCGACAATCTGTTTATCGTCAGTGCTGTCTTCAAGATGCTCAGGACGGAACTCAAAGTCATTGATTTCAATGTCCAATTCATCGATGCAGTGGCCAGGCAATTCAACAATTCGCTGATGACCAAACAGTTTCGGCTCAATGATATCGACTTTAACTTCGCCATCGGCGCAGCGTGACAGGTCCGCAGTCAGCATCTGCTTCAGCTTATCTACTGAGTCAATCCGGGTCTGATTGAAACTGTTCAGGTACAGTTTGAATGACTTGGATTCCACCAGATTTTTACTGTCGTGATTTAAGAAAAATTCGGCAATGGCCACCATGGGTTTGCCCTTGGCATTCAGCCAGGACAATTCATAGCCAGTCCAGATATCTGAGCCGTGAAACGGCAGCGGGGCTGTGAGATTGATGGCATCGCGGTTTAAAGTGCGGGGAACGCCCTGCAGCAATGAGGCATCGTACTCGGACTTATAATCGGTGGCTTTACCCAGAGTCAGTCCACTTAGCTCATCTGCATGCTGGTAAGGGTCGTGATGCTGTGTCATCTAAAATCATTCCATGTCAAAATTAAGACTGAATTATACCTCAAATTGGGATCTGCTTAAGTGTCTTGTTTGGCTGCGCTGCAAAGCTTTTTGAATCTGTATGTTAATGCTTATCGCTCGAAACTGGATGAGTATCCACGCTATTACCCGAAGGGGGAGTCATCAAGCTGTGTGGTCAGCGGTGATGCCCGGTCGGATGAGGCGGTGCAATGGCAACCTGTAGAGCGTCATACTGTCGGGGACTTCAGCAATGTGGAGCAGGCGCTGGAACTGACGCTTCATCCGGACATCAATGAGTTTTACGGTCATTTCTGGAGCGCGCCAGTGTTGTTTTCCAGCAGTCAGGGCGATGGCGAGCTGACAGCAGTGTGGAATCAGCAGGATTTTGAATACCTGCAGCAAAACGTCATTGGTCATCTGATGATGAAACGTAAATTGAAACAACCACTGACCTGGTTTATTGGCCTGCTCGATGACGGCGAGAAGATGCTGACCGTCAATAATGAGGATGGCAGTGTCTGGACCGAAATTCCTGGTGAGGTGCAGCAGGAAAAACTGGCTGACAGCCTGGCGCAGTTTATCGCAGGTTTGAGCCCCAAAGTGGCACCACCGGTCCGACATGAAGATTTGCCTATGCCGCAACTGGAACATCCGGGAATCATGGCGCGTTTGAAAGTGATGTGGAATAACCTCAGAGGCAAAAGCTGACAGGCTTGCCTGTAGAGGTTCAGATGTATTAGTTCAGATGTAGTGGTTCAGACCCAATCCAACAGCGCGTTGCAGGACGCGCTTTTGGTCTACACTCCCAACACTGGGTGTGGCTTCTGCGCTTACTCCCTAAAGCCTGACCCTGTTTTGGCCCCTGAACCTTCTTTGACTTTCGAAACTTCTCGGATAAGTAAATCCAGTGCTTGTCAGTTGCTTATACGCCTAATCCATTTCCCCCTTTGCCGTTTTGTCCGATCGCACCCAGAAGAAGGCTTGTCTGCCCTGGATAGCTTTTTTGCTGAGCGTTACCTGGGCGTGTAGCTGGCTTTTGACATTCTGTCGGGCCTTGCCCCGTCATTCCTCCCGCGTGCGGCCATCAATGTAGCCAGCGCAGCCATCACTCGATGCAGGCCACTTTTCCGCCAATTTCGGGTGGCAATTTGGACTTCGCCCAAACGAGTGGTTAAAAAATGATCTTGCAATTCAGTGTCGGCTAATGTTATGCATATTACTATGTATAACAAAGTATGTGGTGATGCATGGTTGATGAACTAGCTTCGAACAGTCAAACCGAGAAATGGGATGTGCAGTTGCGCAAAGGTACGCTGGAGCTGGTGGTACTTGGTGCTCTGTGGGGAGGAGAGAAATATGGTCTGGAGTTACTCAGGTTGTTGCATCGTTACCCGACCATGCAGATTACCGAGGGGACGCTATACCCACTGCTTGATCGGCTTAAGCGGGACAAGCTGATAAGTGCCCGCTGGCATCAGGAGGGAGAATCCCGTCCACGCAAGTATTTCCTGCTGACCGAATTGGGTGAGCAGAAATTATTGGAGTTGCAGGCCAAATGGCGTCAATCCGTTGAAGATATCAGCGCATTGTTATCACAGGGGAAGGCGGACAGCCAAAAAACAAATGGAGCGTCAGATGACTGATTATCAATTGATACATGATTACCTTAAAGCGCTGGCCAAGTACTTGGGGCGTCTGGATAAGGCCGATGCCGAGGAAGTGCTCAAAGAAATTGAGTGCCACATTATGGATGTGTTGGACGCAGCGGAGGCTGACGGGCAAACGGTGGATATCCCCGCCGTTTTGCAAGGCTTTGGGTCACCACGGGAGTTAGCCAGATTGTATGTGGACCATGTGCTGCAGGGCACACCACCACCTGCGGGGTTTAAAGCCATTCAGATGGTGAAGCGCGGTGTAACCGGCACTCTGTATGTCGGCATGGCCGTCTTTGGCTACCTGACCGCATTTTCCCTGTTGCTTACCGGGCTGTACAAGCTAGTCTCGCCCCGGCAGGTCGGTGTCTGGAGTGCCGCAGATGGTAACAGCTTTATCGTCGGCATGGTTGAGAGCAGCTCCGGGCAATCACAGGAATTGCTGGGCTGGTGGTATACCCCGCTGGCACTGGTGTTAAGTATGGCGATTGGGTATCTCACCTGGCGGGTATTGAAGGGACTCAAGCAGGGGTAGTCGAGTTCGAAGGTTGCTATGGTTAACTTAAATCTGCATGCCCATAAACACTTTCTGATTAACGCTTTACTGTTACTCATGATTGCTGTCGGCATTGGACTGTGCCTATTTGGGAGGCAGTGAGTAGGCGCTGAAGGTCGGAACAGGTGCGGGTGTTCGGTATTGATGCGGCGCATCCGCTGGATTATCGACTGATGTTTCCGTCTCGGACGTCGCAGGGCTCGCTGACGGCTACTATCGATTAAAGCGGCTGTTGCTGACCCAAGATGCGGCTTATGTTCGCCCTGACAGAATAAAGCAGCCGTATATTGGCAATATTGCCTTGTGAACACTTGCGCTAATCTGATGCCTGATAAGCGTTTGAGGAGTGCAATTGATGAAAGTACTTAAGGTGTTCGAAAGTTCGCCTGCTCAGGATGGGGACGGGGTGCGAATTTCCCGGGTGGCTGATTTTTCCGGTAAATTGCTTGACCCTTTTTTAATGATTGATGAGCTTAAATCCGAGGATAAAAGCGATTTTATCGGTGGGTTTCCACCCCATCCTCACCGGGGGATTGAAACCTTTACCTATATCCTCAAAGGTGGTTTTGAACACAGAGATCAACTGGGGAATTGCAAACATATCAATGCCGGTGATGTGCAGTGGATGAGCACTGGCTTCGGGATGGTGCATTCAGAAATGCCACTGGCTGATCATGATGGAATGCACGGTTTTCAGATTTGGGTGAACATGCCTGCCAAAGACAAGCTCAGGCCGCCGCGTTATGCCGACTCTGTTGCCGACAAGTCGCCTGAATTAACCGATGACGCGGGCTCGCGCCTGCGGATTCTGGCTGGCCGCTGGACCCTGGCGGAACAGACGGCAGTTTCCCCCATCGGTCCGCTGGCGGCAGAAGCTTCGATAGCGGATCTGACTATGACGGCCGGCAACCTGGTAACGCTTGACCTGAGTCATCATCAGCAGGCATTTGTGTATCTCTACCGTGGACGACTGAGCGGCTATGTGGCTGGCCAGCTTCTGCTGCTTGACCCTGCATATCCCATTGAATTGCAAACTGAAGATGATTGTGGCTTGCTCATATTCTCGGGTAACAGAATCGCTGAGCCTGTGGCACACATGGGACCTTTCGTCATGAATACCCCTGCAGAGCTGATGCAGGCGGTGCAGGACTATCAGGCAGGTAAATTCGGCAGTATCGGTTGATCAGTCAGGCGCGGATGTCAGCCTGACATACCGCGCAGCACCATCTTGTTGTAGCTGACCATGCCTATCACTTGATGATTTTCAATCACAGGTGCGCGGCTGATACCGAAGCGTTCGAATAGCCTGGCGCAGTATTTGATTTGCATGTCGGGCTCGACGCTCAGTGCGGGTTTGGTCATGATCTCATAGACATTGACCCGCTCGGGAGAACGATCAGCAGACAATACCTTGCGGGCGATATCGCTCAGTAACACTATGCCGAACTCATCGTCGTCATGACGTTTTTTAACAATCAGGGTTTTTACCTGATGCTCCCGGGCGATAGCGATGGCTTCTGCCACGGTGATCAAACCATCAACCATGGCGAAGCTGCTTTGCATCACGTCCCTGACCCGTATTTTGGTATTGGTATTCATATCTCATCCTCGACAACTTTGGTCAATTCCTTGATTTGATGGGCGACCCCGACGGCATCTTCAATATCCAGCTGCACCGCGATACCACGGCCTGATGCCTGATCAAACTGTCCTACCTTGCTGATGGTTTCCAGTACCTTGCGCGCCAGATGTTCCTCAACCACAAACAGCACAACATCGCGCTGTACATCCAGCGTGAGACCAAAAAAGGTGCGGTGTTTGGTCAGGCCTTCTCCCCGCGCGTTATTGATTACGGTCGCGCCGGTTGCGCCAACATCTCGGGCGGCATCCAGCACGGCTTCAGTGTGGGCATCTTCGATAAAGGCCACAATCAGTTTGAATCTCATGGCTTCTCCTCAGGTTCCTGACGACGGTTCAGACATTGGGTCAATTGGGCATAGCCCATCACGGTAATCATAGGAAACAGACTGGCAAAGGCGATAAGACCAAAGCCATCCATCAACGGGTTACGGCCGGGAACGGTTGCCGCCAGTCCCAGCCCCAATGCGGTCACCAAAGGCACTGTCACGGTTGAGGTGGTTACGCCACCGGAATCGTAAGCCAGTGGCACGATGAATCGCGGGGCAAACTGGGTTTGGATCACCACCAGGATATAACCCCCGATAATGTAGTAATGCAGCGGATCGCCAACCACAATCCTATAGCTGCCAAGGGATATCCCCAGCGCGACCCCGGTGGCAACGGCAAATCGCAATCCGTTTACTGAAATGGCGCCGCCGGATACCTGACTGGCTTTGATGGCTACGGCGATCAGCGAGGGTTCTGCCACTGTGGTACTAAAGCCAATCGCGGCGGCAAACAGGTACACCCAGTAGTAGTGGCTCCAGTCAACCTGTACAAGCAGAGCCGCCTCCTCACCAAATAAAAACACCGGATCTGTCAGCTGCCTGGCCATGGACTCTCCAAGAGGAAACAGAGCCAGTTCCAGTCCCATCAGGAATAACGAAAGTCCTAAGGTGACATACACCATACCAATAATAACCCGGGGTAGATTGGGCATGGGCTGACGTAATACCACCAGTTGAAAGATGAAAATGAGCGCCACTATAGGCAGTACATCCATCACGGTATTTTGCAGTGTGGCAAGAAAACTATGGAGCAGGTCAGTTGGCATCATGTGACTATCATCCCGTACAGCATGACGAAAATCATTGGCGTCAGTGATGCAAAGGCGATAAGGCCGAAACCATCTACCATAGGGTTTCGCCCTTTAATGACGGTGGCCAGCCCAACTCCCAGCGCGGTGACCAGGGGCACTGTGATGGTTGATGTAGTCACGCCACCTGAGTCGTAGGCAATACCAATAATGCTGCGCGGAGCAAAGGCCGTGATGATCACCACCAGGATATAGCCGCCGATAATTAATCTGTGGATGGGCCAGCCTTTGAGGATCCGCAGCACGCCAATCACAATTGCGAGCCCCACAGACAGTGCGACCGTGATCCGCAGTCCTTCGGCATAGTTGTCCATGGCAGTTTTATTATTGGCGATCAGCCCGCCGTTGGCGGCGACGTCAGCCGCTTCTGCCGCGACAGCGGTGAGTGCCGGCTCCGCGATGGTGGTGCCAAACCCCAGACAAAAGGAAAACAGCATTAACCAGAATACGCTGCCTTTGCGGGCCAGGGCGTGCGCCATGGATTCACCAATGGGAAACAGTCCCATTTGCAGGCCGAATATGAAGAATGTCAGCCCAATGACAACCAGCAACAGGCCAATCAGGATAGAGGCCAGTTCGGGAAGAGGTTGTTGCAGCACCGCCAGCTGGAAAAAGGCGATGACTGCTATGATGGGCAGCAAATCCCTCAGGCTTCCCAGCAGGGCGCTGAGCAGCGCTCTCAATCCTTGCACGGCGGCTCCTTATCCTGTTGAAAGACATCTTTATGTCAGTGCTTTCAGACTAAAAGGCTGATACGTCAATGTAAATCAGCCAACAGGATAAAGTTGTCCGGCCAGTGGGAATGACTCAATAAACCGGCAGTCAGGCAGGAGACAGGCGCTGGTGGATTTCATGTTGGGCGGCGTCGCCGGTAAGCTCCATAACATCGGGTACCGGGTTGGCGGTGGATTGCAGATAGTCCTGCAACTGCCCGCGGCTGAGCGCTTTGGCGTAAAGCCAGCCTTGCTGGCTGGTGATCCCCAATTGATACAGCATCTGAGCCTGAGTGGTATCGTTCACCCCTTCAGCTATCACTGCAATCCCCATATCACGGGCAATTGCCTGATAGGATTGGATGAGCGCCAGTTTACTTTCGGCGGTGCCCAAACGTCTGACAAATTCCCTGTCTATTTTCAGGTAGTCAAATTCCAACTCCTGAAGATACAGGCTGCCGCCGTAACCGGTGCCGGCATCATCCAGTTTGAACTTACACCCCATATCCCGGCAGCGGCGAGTAAACTGTTGCAGCAGGTGCCATTGAGTCACCGGCAGCCGTTCAGTCAGCTCCAGACTGAGATACTGCATTGGATAGCCCCGTCGGCAGAGAGACTCGAGCACACTGAGTAATTTCCCCTGTTCAACATCTCTGGCGGTGATGTTGACACTGAACCAGCTCAGCTGGCCCGACTCAACAAAAGGCTGCAGTTCATCAAATGCGCTGGTAACGACCCAGCGGGTGATTCGGGGCATCAAAGGATCCTGCTCCAGCGCCCCGATGAAATCAGCGGTATTTCTGGGAGTGCCGTCTCGCTGTCGCCATCTGAGCAACACTTCTACACCAACAGGACGCTGTTGCTTCAGATCGTAGATAGGCTGATAAACCAGATAAAACTGCTGCAGACGATAGGCATGCACAAATCGCAGATGCCAGATTTTTTTAAGAATCCAGGGGCTGGTGAGGATAAACAATTTGATTGTCAGTAACGCAACGCTCAGCAGCCCAAAAAATAGCAGCAGCGTCAACCTATGGGAAACAGTCTGATCTTTAATCAACTGCAATCTTATGCCGGTTTGTGGAAGTTGTACCTCGAGACTGTCGCCGGGAGCATGTTTGCCGTTCAGGTTAATTAACTCGGTACCATTCTTCAGATACACAATTAATTGGGTATGTGACGAGGGCATAAACAGTGATTTCAATTCCAGCATACCGCCCAGAGGTGTATAGAGTTCACAATGTTTGGTTTTCAGCCCGGCATACAAAGGTAATTCTGCCCTGAGATTCAGTCTGTCTACCATCTGGTAAAGATTGATGGCGGAGCCCAATTTCCCTGCAAGGTAATAGTAATTGGGTTTAGGCGGGAGAGACTCTCCCACGGCTGAGCAAACATATTTGTCGTTATTGAACTTTACCCACACCATGGACTGATTATGACTAGTAAGCATCTGTTTACTAAGCAGATTGACTGTATCCTGCGAGCAGTTGCTCACTCCGGTTTCGCTGAGCAGTGCCTTGACATTCTGCAGTTGAGTTTCGGCCAACTGCGTCTCCCGTTTCAGGATTTTCTCTGCCATCAGAGCTGATTCCTGCAGCCGCTCGCGGACAATACAGTGACTTATCAGGTGAGCTGTGATGCCACAAAAAATAAGTATGCCCGCAGCAAAGGCAAATCGCCAAAACATAGCGCTGAAACGGCTGGAGTAGTGCGTCATAGTCATCAGGATTTAAAATACCTGAATGGCAAAATTAAACCTTGGGTATAATTTTCAGGCGTCACAGTGTCACATAATGTCAGCACGAATCCTTTTTCATTTAATGAGAAAAGATAATCAGTAATATAGTTAATATTGTCTGATAATTTATGTTGCAGCTCATCAGCTGAAAATAATAATATTTCCGCTGGTTGAATATGTTTGAGTTGAGTATCTAAATTACATGTCAGCGCAAACTGAGCACCATGGTCTTTTAATAAGAACTCGGCCTGCTTGGTATAAGGCGCGAGAGCCAGGTCAAGGCAATTGATTACCATTACCAGAGTATGTGATTGGGCCGTCATGACGGAGTTCAAATTAAGCAATTGCTTAACCGTGGCGGTATCCATCAATATGTGTCGCGGTAACTTAAGAAATATCTTAAGTTGTGATTCGCCCGGGAAGCTGGATTGTGTCAACCTTCGGAGCAGTCGCTTAAGCATAGCGTTATAGGCAAGTGTAAAATATAACGACTGCTCACTGGCCTGCTTACCGGTTAACTTTTGTGTCAGCCAGCTGGATGTTAATTCATAGCCACAGAGTTTTCCTTCTCGGGAAATGATGTTGGCGAGTTGAAAATGATAGGGGCAGTAGGCTTTTACTCCATCATGACACACAGCATGACAAGAGGGCTTTGGGTAACCTGTTGTATTTTTGCAATAATCATGAAATAAGCAGTTCATATTGTTCCACGTATTTGGGATCAACGCCGAAAGCTGATTGAATAAAAGGAACGAGAATGTACGTTACTTAACCGTTTGGTTCAATAACTATTTATACTTTTTGAGAGATGATTTTAATATGATTTGAAGTATCAAAAATCAAAAGCAAATTAAAAATAATCCTGACGTTAAAATTCAAAATCATCGCCAAGAATTTTATATTTCATTATCACAAAGTCAATAAATTGACGTTCGTCAAATTATTGTTGAGTTAACATTCTGGAGTTGTATAAGTGTGCTGTCGGTATGGCGAACGGCTACGGGAACGGTTCGCCACACCTTCCACTGTGGCTATCATCTTCAGCAGGCGAAGGTCTGCAATATAAAGCCTGCTATTGATGATCCCATGACAGATTGGACACAATCCGGCAAGGTTCGCAGCGGAAATGGAACATATCCAGCAGCGGCTCTTCCAGCTTCCAGTCGTGACTCCCACAGCGGGGACAGGGGCGATTATACTCTGTGGCTTTATCTTCGCCGCCAACCCGATACAGATAGTAGTAGGTTGGGATTTTGGTCAGAAATTCTATACGGCCACGCAAGTCCCAGCCTCGGCGGAACAGATCGCTGCCGGGAGAACTGATCTCTTCCAATGCGGCGAACTCTGCTTTGGTGGCGGCTGCCATCTGTAACTCATCACAGGCCTGCCATTCCGATTGCCAGCGAATAATCCGTTTGTGATCTCCATTGAAGGTCGCGGGAATTCGGTACAGGGGAATAGGCAGCAGATTGTCTCCGCTGCGCAGCGGGGAGCACATATGAACGTAACTGGTGTAGAGAATCTGCCAGTCGGCAAACTCAGTGGCGCTCACTTCTGAGTTGATGTCCTGACCGATCAGTTTCTCTCTTGGGGCCAGTATTTTGGCTTCAGTCAGTTCCTGCAGCGCAACCTTAACCCAGGGACTGTTGAAGCTGTAGTGTAGGCTCTCTTTCTCCGGGATCAGCAATCGGACACGAAACTCACCATCATTGAAGGCGACAGCAAACTCCCTTCCCAGCACCTGACCGTTGGCGCGATAGGCTTCCAGCAAATTGTTGATGGCTTTTTCTGCCGCAGTAATAGTGGTATCGGCAAAACATTCAAAGCGTAATTCGGTCACGAACATCAGTCTTGTTGCTCCAGTTTGGTGACTCTTTGTACCAATTCGTTGTAGGCCGTCTGCAGCGTCTGCAGTTGTTGGCGCAATGTCATCAGTTCATCCAAATTTGCTTGTGGTTGTTCATTGGCTGGCGATGATGTCACGGGGACCACTTCGATCGCTTCGAGCTCTTCTTCAGACAGTGCTTTAAATCTCTGAAGTCCCTGCACCAGTATGGGCATGGGGACCGATTTGAGTTTGGCTTTGAGTAACGCCAGGCTTGGGGTTTTGCCTGCCAATCGCAGACTGCGTGCTGCAGCCAGTACTTGGTCGATTTGACTCATAAGTGATGATATATCCCAAACAGCGGCATAAAACCGTTAATAAAATTATTTAAAAACATATAGTTAAGTATTGGCCCATTTTGTGCTTCATGGTCAAAATCTAAAAACAGCACAAGAGGACGTTTTGATGAAAGCCAAGTTTATTCCATTGTTGCTTGCCGGGGTAGTCACTGTCGGTTTGAGTGGATGTGTTATCAACGTGGGGGAGGAGGGCTATAGCCAGAGCAACAGCAACTGGCAGCATGACGAACAGCGCAATCGTGAGCTTATTGCCAATTTGCAGCCCGGCATGAGTATTGACGCAGTAAAATCAAAAATGGGTGTCGCCGACTTTGTAGAAGCCTTCAGTCGCGATGAGGGGCTGGTTGAAGTGCTGTTTTATCGTACGCAAAGGGTCGACAGTGATGGACGTACCAGTAAAGATGAGTGTACTGCGCTGGTCTTCAGACAGGGCGCACTGATTGGCTGGGGAGAGCGGGCTTATTCAGCCATATAATTAGTGACGGGCTCAGCTTGTCGTGGCACTGACTACGGCAAGCCTTTACACTGAGATAATAGATAATTAGTTATATCAACCTGTTACAAGTATGGTTAAGGTCCGGTTTGGCGTACTCTGGCATCCAGCTGATCCAGTAATTCACTCCAATTGCTGTCCTGCATCATAGCCTCTTTGATAAATTCCCTTTGAGCCGAATTCCAGAATGGAGCATCACTCAGGCAGACATCAGCAGGTAAACGGGTACCTGCAATAAATGTCTCAATACTTGGCTCATCAGCAGCAAGCCCAAGCTGAGCGAATAAATGGCTTAGATCTGTGGGTGTTGTATCCATAGCATATCCGGCATTCAATAATAGCGAATGCTCCAAGCATCCTCCTATGACAAAAAAAAGCAATCACTCTTAACAGCCGACGGAATCCCTGTTAGGTTAATTTTATGTGATCTTGATCAAGGAAATCATGAATGGAAACGCCAGCTTGTGAAAATTATCGGGCCGTCTATTTGACTGCGGAAGATCTACGTATTGCCGCATCAATAATCTATAACGCCTATCATGATGACCCTTTTTTTCGCGATGTGCTTTATCGTGGAGATTTACATCTGTACGAACAGAAATTGCGGGCAGCAATTCGCGAGGAACTCAACGAGCTGTGGCAGCAGGAACAGACTTTGGTGGGGCTGTTTGAAGAGGACAGGTTGGTTGGCGTGGTATGTGTATTTTCGCAACAGGCCGGGATCGGTGAGGGACGCTTCTGGCATTGGCGGCTGAAAATGATGCTGAATACCGGTTGGAAATCAACCCAGGCATTGATGAGTAAGGAATCCAGTATCCTGGAACATCTTCCGGGCAAAAACTGTGCAGTGATCCAGTTTGTTTGTGTTGCTCCTTTTGAACAGGGGAAAGGACTCGGCGCCCGGCTTTTGCGGGCGGTAACCAGTTGGTGTGATGAGCAGCCTGAGTTGGATGGTGTAGGGGTGTTTGTATCTCAGCAGTCTCATGCTCATTTATTTAATCGGCATCGATTTATTCCTTTAACTCATCTGACTATTGGCAATGTAGAAGGTGATCTGATGTTCTATAAAAGGCAACCGGATGAACAGTAGAGCGTTTTCCAGTTTCTGGGAGTTTTACCCTTTCTATCTGGAACAACACCGCCATCCAGTATGCCGGGCATTACACTTTATCGGGAGTGTGTTTGTGCTTCTCCAACTGGCTTGGATAACCATCTCAGGGAGCTGGGGCTGGTGGTGGACGATACCGCTAATCGGCTACGGATTTGCCTGGATTGGTCACTTCTTTTTTGAAAAAAACAGGCCAGCAACATTTCAGTACCCCTGGTATTCTTTGATGGGTGATTGGGTTATGTTTTGGTAAATGTTGATGGCGTTCACAAAAAAGTTTCGTGGCGCGCAAGGTGAAACACCGTGAGCCGTGTAAGATATATCTCACAAAGGTGTAGGACAAAGTCTATTTCTTGCTAAGAAAAATACCAGCGCATGTAAATTTTTTCTTGTTTATCAATGCGATAAAATTGTATTGCCTGAGCTTTACAGTTAATTGATGAATTTGTGTTCATCCGCTTTTCAGCTTCCGATATACACTTAAGTGGTAGCCAAGAGACAGGATGTCATGGTCACGGACTGACAGGAAGTTGGACGCAGATCACAGGACGATATGCGCAGACCCAATCAGCAATAACACGGCTTACTTCATGGATGGTATGGCACAGGACAGTGCAATCCCCTGGGATGAAGGGAAAATGGATTAAAGGATATCGAGTTTGCACGGATTGTGACTCGGATTGGCAGGACGCTGAATCGCGACAGGATGAAGCGATATTACCAGGATAGGTAAATGCAAGGATGCGGTACGTAAGTACAGGGATTTCATGGATGCAGGGATGTTAGCGAAGGACGCACTGCAAACGCATGGATGGTGCAGGGAGCACGAGAAATAGCAGGACGGCTTACGAGAAGATGAGGGGGCGCGTTGTATAACGCGCCCCTTTCTTGTTTTGTATTGCCCGACAGCCCGACAGCCCGACAGCCCGACAGCCCGACAGCCCGACAGCCCGACAGCCCG